>CAXTVE010000077.1:0-11077 GCA_964247485.1 uncultured Propionibacteriaceae bacterium | reverse complement strand
GCGCGGAGGTTGCCGTGCTCCCGGTGCAGCCGGTCGAGCCAGACCCCCTGCTCCGGTCCGCGCAGACCTTCGCGGGCCGCCGTGGCCAGCGTCGCGAAGTGCTCGGCGTGCCGCATCGTGATGCTCGCCGGTTCGCCGGCCGCCGCGAGGTGCCCGGCCGCGTACTGGCGTACGGGCTCGAGCAGCCGGTAGCGGCCGTGCCCGTCGGGGGCGACGACGAGAGACTGCTCGACGAGCCCGGCCAGCGCGCCGAAGACATCGACATCCTGGCCGGCGACGGCTTCGGCCGAGTCCAGGGTGAAACCGCCGGCGAAGACCGACAGCCGGCTGAGCAGGGTCTGCTCGGCCCGGGTCAGCAGGGCGTGGCTCCAGTCGAGCGTGGCCTGCATGGTGCGCTGCCGCTCGGGCAGCTCACGGCTACGGGCGACCCCGACCGCCTGGTCCAGCCGGGCGAGCAGCGTGGCCGGTTCCAGCAGCCGGGCGTGCGCCGCGGCCAGCTCGAGGGCCAGCGGCAGCCCCTCGAGCCGGCGGCAGATCTCGGCGATCACCGGGGCGGATCTGGCGTCGACCGCGTACCCCGGGGCGGCCGCCTGCGCCCGGTCCAGGAACAGCATCCCGGCCGGGGAGGCCGCCACCGCGGCGACGCTGGTCTGGTCGGGCAGGCTGAGCGGGAGCAGTGGGAGCTCCTGCTCGGCCCGGATCCGGAGGGGGGCGCGGCTGGTCGCCAGCACGGTCAGTCCGGGGCAGCGGGCCACCAGGTCGGCGACGGCTCCGGCCGCGGCCAGCACGTGCTCGAGGTTGTCCAGCACCAGCAGCCGTCGGCGGTCGCCGAGGTATCCGGAGACCTGGGCCACCAGGTCGCCGGGCCCGACCTGCGGCAGCCCCAGGGCGGTGGCGACGGTGGGCAGCACCAGGAGGGGGTCGTGCACCGGGGCCAGCTCGGCGACGGCCACCCCATCGGGGAAGTGCGACGCCAGCCGGGCCGCGGCGGTGACGGCCAGCCGGGTCTTGCCGACGCCGCCCGGCCCGATCAGGGTCAGCAGCCGGGTCCGGCCGGAGCGGATCCGGGTGTCGATGTCGGCCAGCTCGGACTCCCGGCCGAGGAGTGGCGGGACCGGCTCGAGGACCGCGGTACGGCCGGGATGGCTCACGGCGGGCGCCGCCGTTCCCGACCGGGTGGCTCCGGAGCGCACGGCGGCGGCCAGGGCGGAGCGGTCCGCCTCGTCGAGCCCGAGGGCGGAGGCGAGGGCACGCACGGTGTGCGGGTAGGGCCGGCGCCGCTCGCCGCGTTCCAGGGCGCCGACCGCGTTGCTGGTCAGCCCGGCCCGCTCGGCCAGCTCCTCCTGGGTCAGCGCCGCCTGTTCGCGGAGTGCCCGTAGCCGAGCAGCGAAGGGTCCCGGCGCATCCGCCACGCTTGGAACCTAGCCCAACCCCGGGGAAGCCGTCGGGGGAGCGGGACCGGGGCAACCGGGCGCAGCCGCGGGACGCTGAGGTAGCGGGCCGCGGTGAGTGGGCCGAGGTGGACGTCGTTCTCGACCCAGCCGGCCGAACCCGGCGAGTTCGCGGGCCGCGCGGAGTCTGTACGGTGACGACGAACCCCACGGAGGCCCGCATGTCCTACCAGGCATACCTGGACGCGATCGAGACCAAGACCGGCCGCACCCCGCAGCAGCTGCTCGACGAGGCGGCGGCCCGCGGCTACACCCCGCAGACCAAGGCCGGAGAGGTGCTGGCGTGGCTGAAGGACGACTACGGCGTCGGTCGCGGCCACGCCATGGCGCTCTACGGCGTGCTCAAGAACGGCCCGACCGTGCCGGAGAAGCACGTCGGCTCGACCGGCAGCCACCGCGACGAGGCCCTGCACCTCCGACTCGACGGCATCTCGGCCCGCGACACGTCGTGACCGTGGCGAGGTGGCCGTGAGCGGCGGCGCGGTCTTCGTCACGGGGGCGACCGGCACGGTGGGCACGGCCGTGGTCGACCACCTCCGCCGTCGTGGCGTCCCCGTGGTCGCCGGGGTCCGTGACCCGGGCCGCAGCCGGCTGCCCGCCGGCGTCGAGGCCCGCACCTTCGACTTCGGCAGCCCCCAGGCCGTGACCGAGAACGCCCTGGAGGGCTGCGACCGGCTGTTCCTGCTCCGCCCGCCGGCCATCGGCGACGTGCAGCGCTACCTCTTCCCGGTGGTCGACGCGGCGACCCGGATCGGCGTACGCCAGATCGCCTTCCTGTCGCTCCAGGGCGTGCAGTTCAACCGCACCACCCCGCACTACAAGGTGGAGCAGTACCTCGCCGGCGGCACCGTCGGCCACACCTTCCTGCGCCCCAACTTCTTCCTGCAGAACCTGTCCACCACCTACGCCGCCGACATCCGCGACGACGACCGGATCTACCTGCCGGCCGGGCGGGCGTACACCGCCCTGGTCGACGCCCGCGACGTCGGCCGGGTCGCCGCCACCGTGCTCGACGAGCCCGGGCACCTGCGGGCGGCGTACACGCTGTCCGGCGAGCGCCCACTCAGCTATACCCGCGTCGCGCAGGTGCTGAGCCAGGTGCTCGGCCGCCCGATCCGGTACGCCCGGCCGAGCGAGGCGGAGTACCTGCAGACCCTGACCGGACGCGGCTGGCCGGCCGACTACGTCGCGGTGCAGCGGATGCTCTACCGGGTGGTCCGGAGCAACCTGTCCGCGCTGCCCAACCGGACGATCCGCCGGCTCACCGGCCGCCCGGCGACCACGCTGCGACAGTTCGCGGAGGACTACCGCGGGGTCTGGGGGCGCTGACCCAGGACCCGGGCCGCGTCGAGGCCGGGCACGTCCGGCAGCTCGCCCGTCTCGCTCACCTGCGCGGCCACGTCCCGCACCCTGCTGCCGGTGCGCTGCGAGATCGCCCGCAGGACGACGAAGGCCTGCTCCTGACTGATCCGGTACCGCCCCATCAGCATGCCGATGGCCTGCCCGAACTGCTGCTGGCTGCGGATCGCCGTTCGCAGCTGCTCGGTGAGCAGCACGCGCTGGAGCCCCAGGCCGGCCCGGACGGCGAAACGGTTGCCGGCCGTGGCGTCGTGCTCGTCGAAGGCTGCGGTCCGGTCGGAGATCCAGACGACGGCGGCGTGCGGGATCTGGCCGGCGTAGAGGGGCACCGCGAGGGCACTCCGCACGTCGGTCTGGGCCAGCTGCGCGGCCAGCTGGGGCCAGCGGGGGTCGGTGGGCAGGTGGTCGCTGCGGATCGGCTTGCCGTCCACGGCGTCGACCGACGGGCCCTCACCCAGCTCGTGCTGCAGCTCCTCAAAGATCCCGAGCAGGGGCTCGCGACGGCCGCCACCGTAGGGGATCGTCCGCGGCACGAAGATGTCGGCCGAGCTGGTCTGGGGGAAGAAGGACGCGGCCTGCCGGGCCACCTCCTCGAGCACGTCCCAGGTCGTCTCGGCCCGGCTGAGCGCCGTGGTCAGGGGGACCAGCCGATCGGTGATCCCGTCGTCGCGGTTCCCCGACTGATCGGCCTCGGCCGACGTCAGGTTGAGCAGGGGCTTGGTCGGCGGGACCGCCAGATAGAGGTGCCAGAGCAGCCGGGCGCCGGAGCCGTGGGGCCGGAGGGTGACCGTGACCGACACCTCGACCGTCTCGTCGGTGTGGTCCGCCCGGCGCAGCAGCAGCCGCCCCAGGTCGACGATCTCGGCGGGCCTCGACTGCAGGGTCAGCAGGGCCATCCGAACGGCGTGGCGCCCATCGCCGGTGAACCAGGTGGCGATCGGTCGCGAGGCCATGTCCGCCGGACGCTGCACCAGGGCCAGGGCGCCACGGCTCGCCTGCAGCACCGTGCCGTCCTTGTCGGTCAGCACCAGGGGATGGGGTGACGCGTCGAGGAAGCGGGTGTAGCCGCCGCCCGCCTCGGCGCCGGTGCGCGCTGCGTCCAGCGGCTCGGGCTGGGTCCGCAGCTCCTCGTCGGCGACCAGGAGCTGCTCGTTGAGGTCGGCGATCTCGACCCGGAGCGGGGTCGAGCCGTCGCTGTCCGGCGGCACCAGCCTCGTCAGCTGGCGCCGGCTGTCATCGATCTCGGAAAGAAACTGGGTCAACTGGTCACCCGAGAACAACTGTCGGCCTCTCGCTCGGCGTGCTCGAGAGGCTGCGCCGGCGCTGAGAACTCAACGCCGACGGTCCGGCGGGCACGCGGGATGATCCTTCGTTTCGTGCCTACCCCACCCGGACGAACATCACGCCCGGTAGCATTCGTACGACAAAGGTTGAATCTGTCGGCGAACACGTTCCAAGGGTGCGGCTCCGCAAGCACTGGGCTCGACGTGCGGAGCCTGGAAGCGAGACGCTGTGCACCGCGTCGCGATCCTGCTGGTTCGGTACCCGGGCCCGGGGGTGTCAACCTTGTTACCGCAAAGTTTCTGCGATTGGGTGCATCCGAACGCCCGTTTCCGGGCGAACGCGTGAGCGCCGCCCGTAGCTGCGCTGAGCCGGCCGATGACGGTCGGGCGGCCTGAGCGGATCCTCGGTTTGACGGTAGATCTGTTTTATCTCGGTGGGCCGAGAGATATGCTGCTGCCATGAGCGCTACCACCGCAATCGGCACCGGCGCGGCCGGTTCCACCGTCCGGCTGCTGCGCCGGGTCCTGGTCATCGCGGCCGCAGGCCAGGTGGCGAGCTCGGTCCTGGCCACCTCGTACGGCGGTGCCTTCACCACGGCCGACCGGGCGGGCGAGCCGCTGATCGTGCCGATCGGCCCGACCTTCAGCATCTGGAGCGCGATCATCGCGGTCAGCATCGCGTACGCGATCTGGGCCGATTCCGACCGCCGGCCCGATGCCGACCTGCGCGCCCAGCTCACCCGGCCGCTGCTGGTGACCTGCGTCGGGTTCTCGGTCTGGCTGGCGGCGGCGGAGCTCGAACCCACCTGGGCCACGGTCGTGGTGTTCCTGGTGATGCTGGGCGGACTGCTGCGCGCCCTCGGGTACGCGGTGGCCAACCGGGCGGCGATCGCCCGGTGGAGCCTGCTCGGGCGGGTGCTGCTGTGGGGGACGCTCGGCCTCTACACCGCGTGGAGCAGCGTGGCGGTCTGGGTCAACCTGACCACCGCGCTGGTCGGGAGCGGGGCGCCGATCGACACCCCCACGGCCGTGGTGGGCCAGGCCGCCATCCTCGCCGGGGCGACGGGGACGGCGGCGCTGATCACCTGGTGGACCCGCGGGCTGCTGCCGTACGTCGCCACCGTCGCCTGGGCGCTGGGCGGGGTGGTGATCAGCACGGCGCAGGAGGGCTACCCGGCGCTGGTCGCCACGGCAGCCGCCGGCCTCGGGATCGTGGTCGTGGTCGCGGTGCTGGCCCGCCGGCGGGACCGCGTGGTCTGAGCGAACACGGACCCCTCGGCAGCGGCCCTCGCTCTGGGGCTGCGACCTGATCGCCCTGCCGCGCCTGCTCAGCTGGTGCGATGGCGGGCGTCGGCGCGGCGGACGGCCTCGTCGACGACGGACTGGGCGACCAGCGCCAGCTTGTGGTGCTCCTGCTGGCTGATCGACCGGAGCCGGTTGAGCGCCTCGGTCACGGTGCCGCCCTGGCGGCTCAGGACGATGCCGACCGCCCGCTCGACGACGGCCCGTGTCTCCAGCGCCTCCTGCAGCCGGGCGGCGAGGCGTTGGGTCTGGGCCAGGACCTGCGCGTTCTGCACCGCCACGGCCGCCGGGGCGGCGTAGATCTCCCCGATCTCGGCGGCCCGGTCGTCGAAGGCGTGCTTCTCCCGGGCGTACACGTTCATCGCCCCGACCACCCCGTCCGCGGTGATCATGGGCAATGACACGACGCTGTGTACGCCGAGCCGGGCCACCGCGCCACCGAAACGGGGCCACCGCGGGTCGCCCCCCAGCGAGCCGGACAGCACGGTCAGGCCCTCCCGGGCGGCGGTGATGCAGGGACCCTGCCCCAGGCCGTACTGGATGCTGTCGACCTCGCGGACGAAGTCGGCCGTCACCACGACCGTGTCGGGCCGGTCCTCCTCCAGCAGCGTCAGACCGGCACCGTCAGCGCCGGGGATCGCAGCCACGGCGTAGCCCGCGACCCGGGTCAACAGCTGCTCCAGGCCCAGCGCGCCCGAGCTGAGCCGGGACAGCCGCCCCAGGCTGTCCCGCAGCCCGTCATCCTGCTCCTCCGCCGCTCGGTCCGCCGCTGAGCCGGCCTCCCGCTCGTCCGGTCGGTACCGGTATCGGTCCCCTGTCGTCACGCTCAGAGCTCCCTTCTCCGCGGCGTCCGCGGCGTCCGCGTCGGCTGGCGACGGCGCGGTGTCAATCGTCGGTCTGGTCCTCGTCCTCGGGCGGAAACGCGGTGAGCAGGTCCTCGAGCACCTTCAGCGGGTCCTCGCAGCTGCAGGGCGGCAGCATCGGCAGGCGGGCCAGGTAAGGCACCCGGGCGGCGAGGTAGACATCCTCGAGCCGCTCGTTCACCGCGTTCGCCAGCACGTCCTGCTCGGCGTCGTCCAGCGGTCCCAGGCCGTGCAGGAAGGCCTCGACATCGAAGGCGTCGCTTCGGCCGCCGAGGGCCAGGTAGCCGACCCACAGCTGCTGGATGCTCCACGCGGCTCGGGTCCGGGCGGCTTCGAACAGGTGGGGACGGGAGATCGGGCCAGACACGGAGGGGTCCGCCGGGGAGCCGGTCAGGGCCCCGGTCGGCGGGTTTGGTGGGCGCGGGCCGACGCCACCACCTGCCGAGCGACGTCGTGCACCTTGGTGTTGGACCGCTGCGAGGCGGCGGCCAGCATCGTGAAGGCGGCCTGCCCGTCGGCGGCGCCCTGGGCGATGAGCACGCCCTTGGCCTGCCCGATGAGGTCGCGGTTGTTGAGCGCCTGGGTCAGCTCGGCGCTCAGTCGCCGGGCATCGGACAGGGTCTGGGTGTTCGCAAGCAGGATCGCCGCCTGCTTCGCGAAGAGCTCCAGCAGCTGCTCGGCCCGGGCGTCGTAGGCGTTCGGCTGGGCGGAGTACACCTTCATCGCGCCGATCGCGGCCGCGCCGGTGCGGAGCGGGACACTGAGGACGGCTCGCACGTTGAGACCGGCAACCGCGGCGGTCCACTGCGGCCAGCGGGTCTCGGAGCTGGTGTCGTCGATGCGGATGCTCATCTGGTCCCGCCAGGCGGTCAGGCAGGGCCCCGAGTCGAACTGGTACTGCAGGGCGTCGGCCTGCTCGACGAGCGGGTCGGAGGCGGCCGTGGTCCGCTTGCCGCGGTCGTCGACCAGGGTCACCCCGGCGCCGGTGGTTCCGGGGACGGTCCTGGTCACCAGGGTGGTGACCAGCTCGATCGTGGTGTCGACCGTCTCGACCGACAGCACCACCGCACCCATCTGGGCCAGGACCGCGGTCAGCTCAGCTGAGTATGCCTGCGTGGTGTCGCGGGGCGGCGAGTCGGTCACGGGTTCCTCTCGGAGGGAGGCGTACGAGCTGGGTGCCTGCCAGCGGTCTACCCGGCCGAGCAGGGATCGACACTGCTCAGCTAAGCCAGATGCCGTACACAGCCCCTATGTCGAACATCGTACATAGGGGATCGCCGGTTGGCGATTCCGGACGAGCACGGGGGTCCGGGGCCGGTCCGGTCGTGCTGGATGGCGCGCCGCGCGGTCCCCGGTGCGACGATGGACAGATGGCCGACGCGGATCCGCTCACGCCGGCGGCCGCGACCGCCTGGCAGCTCAACCGGCTGCTGGGCGCCATGCCGGAGGAGGAGCAGCAGCGGCTCGTCCCGGACCTGGAGGTGGTCGAGCTCGGGATCAAGGCGCCCATCTACGACGTCGACGAGCCGATCACGCATGTTTACTTCCCGCTGGACTGCGTCATCTCGGTGGTGGCGGCGCTCGAGGAGGGCGTGGTCGTCGAGGTGGCGACGGTCGGCGCGGAGGGGGTGGCCGGGCTGCCCGCCTTCCTCGGCGCCGTCAGCAGCCCGCACCAGGCGTTCTGCCAGGTGCCCGGGCGGGCCGCGCGGCTCGAGGTCGGCGCCCTGGAGCGGTTCTTCGTCGGCGACGGCGACCTGCACGCGCTGATGCACCGCTACACCCAGGCGGTGATGGTGTTCCTGGCCCAGAACGTGGCCTGCAACCGGCTGCACACCACGGAGGAGCGGTGCGCCCGCTGGTTGGCCCAGACCCACGACCGGGTGGGCCGGGACACGTTCCTGCTGACTCAGGAGTTCCTGGGCCAGATGCTCGGCGTACGCAGGGCCACCGTCTCGCTCGCCGCCCAGGTCCTCCAGCACGCCGGCCTCATCCGCTACAGCCGCGGCCTGATCACCGTGCTCGACGAGGTCGGCCTGCACGAGGTCGCCTGCGGGTGCTATGCCACCGTGCGGCGCGAGTTCGACCGGTTGCCCCAACCCGGTGGGTCCTGACTCCGCGCCGGACGCGCGGAGGCATCTCACGCCCGGTCGTGGGGGGTTATATGTACGGCCACCGCCCTATAACGTTGCCGCGAAGCGACAAGGACGCCGCCGCCCATGGCCCGACGCGTAGCCAACTGCACGGGAGACCGCGATATGTCTGAGCTTCAGCCCGAATCACGACACATCACCATCGAGGACGACGGCCGGCTGCTCGCCGAGGCCGACGTCAGCTCGCAGGCCGGCGTCGTCCGTGCCGCCTTGCGGGTCGAGGCCGGGCACCTGCCGACCGGAACCCGAGCCCGTCTCGTCGACGCCGTGCTGGACACCTCTGACGCCCCGGCCGGGACGCCGCTGGAGGTCTCCCTGCCGGCCGGTGACGCCGAGATCCTGCTCCGGATGCGCGAGCGCTGCACCGACGTGGAGACGCGCGCGGCCGGAGCCAGCTGCCTGCTCCACACCACGACGCCGCAGCAGTAGCGCTTCGGCGCCTATTGCAGGTAGTTCTCGACCACGGCGGCCGGCCGGACGCGGGCCTCGTCCTCGTCCTGCCGGGCGTCCCGCCGGCCCTCGCGCTGCCGCAGCAGATCCCAGCACTCGTCCAGGGCGACGTCGAGCCGCCCGAGCTCCGTCCGCTGGATGCCGGGGTCGAGCTGACCCTGCTCCACCTCGGCCCGCAGCTGCTGCTCACGGTCCACGATCCGTTTGATCTCGTCCAGGATCTGCCGGTCGTCCATGGGCTCAGCCTGCCACGGCTCGCGCTGCTGCGACCAGTACCTGAAGGCGTGGGACCCGGTGTAGCGTCGGACCTGATCGGTGGCCACACCAACAACCGGAGGTTGGAATGGGACTGGGTGACAAGATCGACGAGCTTGCCGGCAAGGCCAAGGAGGCCCTGGGCGACAAGACCGACCGGCCCGGCCTGCAGGCCGAGGGCCAGCAGGAGCAGGCGGAGGCCAACGCCGAGCAGGCCAAGGACAAGGTGTCCGAGGCGCTCAGCGACGCATCCCGCGCGACCAAGATCGACCCGTAGGACGCCGCTCCGGCTAGTTCTGGAGAAGATTCAGCACGGCCCGCTCGATCGCGCCGTGGGTGGTCCCGTCGGACAGGTCGTCGTCGACGCCGGCCAGGTCCGGGGTGATGGTGATCCCGTCGTGGAACAGGTCCACGACCCGCGGGTCGACGTAGGACGTGCGGGCCACCGCCGGGGTGTTGCCCAGGTAGGTCGAGACCTCGCGCATGGCCGCCGCCACCGCGCGCCTGCGGGCCGTCGCGGACGTGGCGGTCTCGTTCGCCTCGGCCAGCACGACCGCGGCGATCACCGTGCCGTGCCAGGTTCGGAAGTCCTTGGCCGACACGTCCTGGCCGACCTTGTCCTTGACGTAGCCGTTGATGTCGGCCGAGCTGATGTCCTTCCAGCCGCCCTCGGACTCGTACGCCAGCAGCTCCGGTCCGCCCTCGGCCCGGTCGAGCAGGAAGCGCACGGCCTGCCGGACCGGCTCGTCGGCCAGTGACATGTAGCGCTCCTTCCCCGACTTGGCGATGTAGTCGAAGACCACGTTCTCGCCCTCGATGGAGGCGTGCTGCTGCTGGATCGTGGCGAGCCCGTAGGAGTTGTTCTCCTCCGCGTACGCCTCCCCGCCGATCCGGAAGAAGCCGAGGTCGAGCAGCCGGAAGGCGGTGGCCAGCGCCCGCTCCATCGGCATGCCCGGGAGCCTCAGGTCCCTGGCCACCGACCGCCGGGCGGCCGGCAGCCGGGCGGCGACGGTAAGCACCCGGTCGTGCTTGGACTTGCTCCGCATCCGCCGCCACTGCTCGTGGTAGACGTACTGCCGCCGCCCGGCCGCGTCGGTCCCGACGGCCTGGATGTGCCCCTGCGGCACCGGGCAGATCCACACCTCCTGCCAGGCCGGCGGGATGACCAGGAGGCGACACCGGTCGATGTCGGCGTCGACGAGCCGCTGCCCGCCCTGGTCGAGATAGATGAAGCCCTTTCCGGCGCGGCGACGGGTCCAGCCGGGGTCCTTCGGCGAGACCGTCCTCAGTCGCGGCACGTCTCAGGTGTACCCGCGGGGGCGCGGGCTCAACGTGTGATCGTGGTCGCCCGGCGTCCGGTCGCCCCGCGGCCGGGGGCCGGGGCCCCCCGGCGGCGGGGGGGAGCCGCCGCGGGCGCGGGGGGGGGGGGGGGGTAGGGGGGGTGTGGGGGGGGCCGGGGGGCGGCCGCCGCGGGCGTCCGGTCGCCGGAGCCGCCGGGCGGAGTCGGTCAGCCGCGGCGGGCGCGGCGGGTGGTGAGCAGCATCCGGACCAGGTACGCCGGGGTCAGCGGAGTCCACCCGAGCTGCTGGCCCATGCCGAGGTCGTCCCGGTTGGCCCAGTGCTCGGCGACTCTCCCGTCCCTCATCCGGAACCAGTGGGTCTGGGAGACCGTGAAGGTCCGGCCGCGCGGCGGGAAGGCGGCCGCGCCCTCCCCCTCGGGCCGGTAGCCGACGAACGGCCCCGTCTGGCGGCCGGCCATGGTCCCATGGACGCCGCCCCGATCGTTCTCCTGGACGGCGTCGAGGACCTGGAAGGTCAGCTCGCTGAAGGCGCTGCGCAGCCAGCGGGCGGTGGCGTACAGGGCGTCCGGTCCGCTCCCGCGGGTGTCCGGCGGCTCGTTGACGGATTCCCGGTTGACCGCGTCGGCGGGGTACAGGGCCTGGAAGTCGACGAGGGTGCCGGAC
>CAXTVE010000076.1:0-11083 GCA_964247485.1 uncultured Propionibacteriaceae bacterium | reverse complement strand
CCGCCGCCGGGGGGGCGGGGGGCGCGGCGCCCCCCCGCCCGGGCTCGGCCTGTGGGGGGGCGGGGTACTCTGGGGGGGCGGGCAGGCCGGCGGCCCGTGAGGCGAGGACCAGCTGGGCCCGGGCCAGCACCGCGACCGGAGCGTCCGGGTCGGCGCCGATATCCAGGCTGAAGTCGAGCGCCCCGAAGGCGAGCCGGGTCAGTCCGGTCGCGGCCGTCAGCGCCCTGAGGCCGGCCACCCCGCGGGCCGTCTCGACCAGGGCCAGGACCGCCGGCGGCGGCATCTTCCCGGGCGCGAGGTGGTGCAGCACCTCGGCAACCTGATCCGGATCATCGGCCTTGGGGATCATCACCCCCAGCAGCCCGTGCCCCGGGCACGCCACCACGGCTGCGAGGAGGTCCAGGTCGGCCGCACCCTCCGGCCCGTCCAGCGCGTTAACGCGGACCACGGCGCGCAGCCCGCCGTCGGCGGACGGGGGCGTGGACCCGGGTGCCGCGGGGGCCAGCGCCGCCCCGAGCCAACCCCGGGCCGGGTCCTTGGTGGCCGGCGAGACCGCGTCCTCCAGGTCGACCACCACCACGTCAGCCCCCGACGCAGCGGCCCGGGCGAAGCGGTCCGGGCGGTCGCCCGGCACGAACAGCGCCGTGACCGCGTCGGCCACCGGGGCTTTGGGGTCGGGACTCAACGGCACCCTCACTCGGCTCCTCGCTCTGGGCGGGGCCGAGAACCGATCCACCGGAACTGAGCGCGGGTGCACGCCTTGGCGGTCCGGGCTCTCCGCGCCGTCGCTGCTGGTCCACCCAGTTTCTCACGTCACGGTCCAGGAGCCGGCTCGGCAACCCGGTCGTGACGGCCCCGGTACGCGGTCGGGCTGAGCCCCGTCTTCGCGCGGAACCACGCCGAGAAGTACAACGGGTCTTCGATCTCCAGGTCGGCCGCGACCGAGGCGACCGACCGGTTGGTCATGTCGAGCAGCTGTTGGGCCCTGGCGATCCGGAGTCGCTCGAGGTATCGGTGTGGGCTGGTCCCGAGCTGCTCCCGGAACAGATGGGCGAACCGGCTGGGCGACAGGGTCGACGCGGCAGCGAGGTCGGCGATCGACAGCCGCCGCGGGGCGGCGCGCTCAGCCAGATCGAGGGCCCGGACGATCCTCTCGTCGAGCTGGAGTCCACGCGGACTCTTGGTGTCGCACCACAGCAGCACGCGTTCGAGGGCGTTCAGGGCCAGCATCTCGGCGCGGGGATACGCGCTGTGCTGCAGCCAGGCCGCCTCCACCAACCCGCTCACGACACGCTCGCCGGCCGGCCCGCCCAGGTCGATCACCCCGATGCCGTCCGCCGCCCGCGGCCACTCCAGCAGCGTCAGCCAGTGCGCGCTCGGATGGAAGTGCGCGAACAACAGGTCCCAGTGGTCCGCCCCGGCGGCGATCCCGTAGTCGTGCCCGGTGCGGGGCGCGATCAGCGCGGCCCGTCCGGGCACCAGCACCGTGTCGGCGGCCGGCCCATGGGACACGCGGCCGATGCCGTCGCGGCTGTAGAGGAGCAGCCAGTCAGTCGTACCGTCCGGTCGGTGGACGCGATATCCGGCCCCCTCCCGGAAGGATCCGCACAACAGCCGTCCGACGACCGGCACGAAGGAGGACGGGCTCCGCGGCGCAGCAGGATCTGCCATGTGAACGATTCGATTCTCCATTGGTTCGGCCACCCGTCACGGGGCACCGTAGCAGCATGACGCATGCTATCGAGGACCGCCGAAGTCAGTACCAACGCGACGGTGTGGTCCACGTCCGTGGTCTCATCACCCGCGGCGAGGTGGCCGAGATCAAGTCCCTCTTCCAGGATCAGCTCGCCTCGGGAGCGTCGCTGGGTTTCGACGACGGTCTCGCCCCCGGAGATCCCCTCGCCAAGTATCCGCGTGTGGTCCAGCCCCACCGGCGCGACGATCTCGCCGTCGGGGCGCGGACCCGCGCGCTGATGGTGGACTCCCGCATCCAGGGGATCCTGCACGAGCTCGTCGGACCGGCGCTCGGGGCCCAATCGATGTTCTACTTCAAGCCGCCGGCTGCCCGCGGTCAGGCTCTGCACCAGGACAACCTGTTTCTGCAGGCTTTCCCCGAGACCTGTGTCGCGGTGTGGATCGCCATCGATGACGCAGACGGCGAGAACGGTGGCCTCGCGGTCGTCCCCGGCTCCCACCAGCTCGAGCTCATCTGTCCCGATGAAGCGGACCCAGCGACCTCGTTCACCTCCTTGGCGGTCAGCCTGCCCGAGGGGCTGGCGATCGTGCAGACCGAGCTGGCTGCGGGTGACGCGCTGGTCTTCCACGGTTCACTCATCCACGGTTCGCAGCCGAACACGAGCCCCGACCGCTTCCGGCGGTCGCTGATCTTTCACTACGTGCCCGACCGTAGCGTCGAGATCGCCGCCTTCTACCAGCCGCTGATCGCCTTCGACGGCGCCGAGGTACGGACGGGGGAGTCGGCGGACGGCGGTCCGTGTGGCTCCGGCTTCGCCCCCGTCGGCCCGTAGTTGCGCAAGACGCCCGCCGACGTACGTCCCGGGGCGGCCGATCTACGGTACCCCCTGCTGGGCGTTGACAGGGCCATACGGGGCCGGTACCGTTTCCAGGACTCCCTACCCGGCCGGGGGATCGTCGTTGCAGCAGGCTCCCCGGCTCCGGTGGGATCCTCGGCGACGGCGTGGAGGCATGCACGCTGTCGGTGGCTGCACAGTGCGGCGAAGCCCGAAGCAGATCCGCCATGCCGGACGAGGAGCCCAGCATGTCCAAGCCCGACGGCTCTGCTGCCGCTCCCACCATCCGAGACGTCGCCTCGCGCGCCGGAGTGGCGTTGTCCAGCGTGTCGCGGGTCTTGTCGGGGCATCCGGATGTGTCGCCGGTGATGCGAACACGGGTCGAAGAGGCCGCTGCGGCGCTGGGGTACGAGCCCGACCTGCTCGCCCAGTCCATGCGCAGCGGGTCGACCAAGACCATCGGCTTCCTGCTCCGCGACATCTCCAACCCCCTGTTCGCAAACATCGCCCGCAGCTGTGAGCAGGAGTTCAGGCAGGCGGGCCTCTCGATGCTGATCACGAGCTCGAGCGGTGCCGTCGAGGTCGAGGCGCAGAACCTGGCGCTGCTGCGCCGGCGCAAGGTCGACGGGGTCATCGTCTCGCTCGTCTCGGAGACGGCGCCGTCGACCCGAGCGGCGCTGGCTGCGCTCAGCGGTCCGGTCGTGCTGCTCGACCGAGAGGTCGAGGGTCTCGACGCGGGCGCAGTGCTGTGCGATCACCGGGCCGGGATCGAGCGGGCGGTCACCGAGCTCTTGACGACGGGCCATCGGCGCATCGGCTTCATCACCGGCTCGCTGGAGGTCCGGTCCTCGCGGGAGCGGCTCCAGGGCTACCGGGCCGCTCATGCGCTGGCTGGGGTTCCCGTCGACGACGCCCTGATCGCCGTGGACAGCTTCGACGCCGATTACGCCCGGGCCGAGGTGATCCGCATGCTGTCCCGTCTGGACGAGCCCACGGCGCTGATCACCGGCGGGATCGGGACCTCGGCCGGCGCGCTGCTGGCCATTCGCCAGCTGCGTCGCGCCGTCGGCCTCGACATCGCCCTGGTCGCCCTGGATGAGTGGCCGCTTTTCGACGTGCTCGCCCCGCACATCTCGTCCGTGGCGCGGGACGCCGCGGAGATGGGCACCGCCGCCGCTCGCCTGCTGATCGACATGCTCCACGGGGCCCAGCGGCGAACGATCATGATCGACACGCAGTTCCGGCCGCGCGGTGGCACTGGGCTCGCCGCCAGAACCGTCACCCAGGAGGACCCCATCCGCGGTCGGGGAAAAACCCAGCGGTGAGCCGAGCTTGGCGGATCGACGAGAGGTGAAGAGAATGACGGCCGTAGGCTCTGCGTCCGCCGGCGCTGACCCGAGCACCACCTGGTTGCCCTTCAGCCGGGTTGCGCTCGAATGGCTCAACCCGGTCGACGGCCTTGATGTCGAGGCGTGGGTTCCCGGGGTCGTCGACCGAGCCCAAGCAGCCGGCATCGACACGCTGGCGTTCGATTTCTGGCACGGCGGGTACGCGGTCTTCAACGGCTCCATCGCTCCGAAGGACCGACACGTCGGCGACACCGACGTCCTCGCCCTCCTCGACCGTGAGCTCCACGAGCGGGGTATGCGCCTGGTCCTGATGAACATGGGGGGCCACTGCAACAGCTACGCCGCCGCGGAGCATTCGTCGTGGCAGGCCCGGGACAGCGAGGGACGTCCGCGCCCGGGGGTGCAGACCAGCTTCATGTGCCTCAACAGCCCCTACTCGAGCTACCTGATCCAGGAACTTCGCCGCGTCCTGCCTCGCTGCACCGTCGACGGGCTCTACATCGAGGGCCTGTACGGGCTGCCGTGCTACTGCCACTACTGTCGGGCCGAGTTCTTCGAGCTCTACCGGTACCACCTCCCCGAGGACGAGCGGCTGGCCACGGCGAGCTCCGACTGCCGCGAGTTCCGGTCCCGGACCGCGACCAAGTTCATCCGCCGCTGCCGCGAGGTGATCGACGAGCTGTCGCCGAGCACGGTCTTCATTCCGTGCCCCAGCTGGTTCGAGGAGAACTACGCCGACTACGCCGCGTGGCGCCCGTACGCCGACGTCGTCGCGCTCGAGCGGCAGTGGGGTGCCGGACGGTTCACCTGTGCGCTGTGGGAAATCGGCCTGAGCATGCAGGTGGTCCGCGCGATCTCCGGGCGACCGACGCTCGGGACCCTCTTCCTGGCCTGGGGGGTGGACCGCGACTACGCACCCTGCCCGGCACCCCATTTCCGGCTGAACTTCATGGAGATCCTCCTCCACGGTGCGACGCCGCAGCTGCATCTGCAGACCATGCTCGAGCAGGATCAGACCGAGCTGGACACCGTGCGCGAGATGTTCGACTTCGAGGCGAAGCTGCAGCCCTTCCTGCGAGGCGCCGAGCCGTTGGCCTTCGCGGCGCTGGTCCTGGACTACGACGACTACCGCATCTCCGAGAACTTCAAGGGCTTCTACCAGACGTTGACCGAACGCCACATCCCGTTCTCGGTGCTCGACAAGGCCGATCTCGGGCGCACGGACCTGTCGCCGTATCGCGTGCTCGTCCTGCCCGACGTCAAACGGATGAGCGACGAGGCGATCGAGGCCATCCACACCTACACCGACGCCGGCGGCGGCTGCGTCTTCACCTACCAGAGCGGCTGGTTCGACGAGGACGGGGCTCGTCGATCGACGGCACCCCTGAACGCGCTGGCCGGCGCCACCGAGCCCTACGGGGTGGTCAGCAACCCCGCCGACGGCGTCGGTCTGGAGCGTGGGTTCCTCGCTGACGAGGAGTTCCAGATCCTGCCGCAGACCTACTTCCGGCTCGACGAGGACAGCGACACCGCTCGGGCGGACCGCGGCAGGCTGATGTCGTTCAAGGGCAACCACGTGATCATCGGCACGACGACCGGGACCGCGGGGGCTCACGCCCTCGACTACGACTTCGCGAAGATGCACCGGCATCATCCCGTCGTGGGGTGGTACCCCGGCTCGCCGTCCAGCCCGTTGGTCGTCCGCAGCACCGAGGGCGACCGGCGCGGCCGTTGCGTGTACGTCGCGGCGGAGTTCGACCAGGCCGCGTACACCCAGGGAAAGCCGGGCGTGATCGACCTGCTGGCCGACGCCGTGCTCTGGGCGAGCGACCGGGAACCGCCGCTGACGACGTCCGCGGGGATCACCGTCGAGCTTGCCACCCACGTGCAGCAGGCCGGGAACGGCTTCGTCTGCATCCTGGTCAACCAGTCCTTCAACCAGCAGCACCCGGCCTACGTCGTTCGCGAGGTCATGCCGGTCAGACCGCTGTCGATCAGCCTGGAGCTGCCGGACAGGGCCCGGGTCGACACCGTCGCCTCCACCAAGGGAGGCAGCGTGACGTGGGAGGTCGAGGGGAGCAGGTTGGCTCTGGCGCTCGACCAGCTCGACGAGTACGACGCGATCGTGGTCAACCTCGCGGCGGTGGACGGTGGTCGCGTTGACTGAGGGCACCCGGCCGTTCAGGTTCCCCGGGCTGCTCGGCTTCGGCGGCGCCCCGCTCGGGAATCTTTTCACCGAAGTCGACCGGGCCGACGTCGACGCCACCCTGGAGGCCGCCTGGGCGGTCGGCATCCGGTACTTCGACACGGCCCCCCTGTACGGGCTGGGCTTGAGCGAGCGGCGACTGGGCGACTTCCTCCGGTCGAGGGCCCGGGAGCAGTACGTGCTCTCGACCAAGGTCGGCCGGCTCCTGATCACTCCCCCACCGGACGAGGCCGTCCAGACCAAGGAGTGGCCCGTCGGCGCCCTGCCCTTCGACGTGGTCTTCGACTACAGCTACGCGGGCATCATGCGCTCCTACGAGGACAGCCTGCAACGGCTGGGGCTCGACCGAATCGACTACCTCGTCGTCCACGATCTCGATCTGTGGCACCACGGTTCGATCGAGGTCGTGGACGACCTGACCGCCCAGCTGGCGGAGTCCGGCGTCCACGCACTCGAAGAGCTAAGGGACTCCAAGCGGATCCGCGCCTTCGGCGCCGGGGTCAACGAGCCGGGGACGATCGCCCGGCTCCTGCCGGTGCTCGGCCCCGACTTCTTCCTCGTGGCGATGGAGTACACGCTGCTCCAGCACGCCGCCCTGGAGATCGAGCTCGCCCAGTGCGACCGGGCGGGCGTGGCTGTCGTCGCGGCAGCCGTGTTCAACTCAGGCATCCTCGCCACCGGAGCGGTGGACGACGCCCGCTACAACTACGGCCCCGCGTCCGCCGAGATCCTCGACCGCGTACGGCGGATCGAGCGGGTCTGCCGCGACCACGGGGTCACCCTGCCCGCGGCGGCGATGCGCTTCCCGACTGGTCATCCCGCCGTGGTCGGGGTGGTCGTCGGTGCGCGCACCGCCCAGGAGGTGGTCTCGGCGGCGCAGCACGCGTCGGTCGACATCGACCCCGCGCTGTGGCCGGCCCTGCGCGATCAAGGCCTGATCTCGACCTCGGTACCGATCCCCGGCAACTGATCCCGGTTCGACAAGGAGAAATGACATGTCCTCGAGCATCCAGACCGTCGGCTTCTCGCACATCGGGTTCGCCGTGGCCAGTGTCACGGAGTTCCAAGACACCTGGGGGCGGGCCCTGGGCATGACCGACTGGGTCGTCCACGAGGAGACCTCCGCGGACGGTGTCCAGCTCCACGGCCAGAGCACCGGGCCGTTGGCGGTCGAGGTGGCCTTCGCCAGGTTCGGTGGCATCGCTTTCGAGCTGATCCAGACCAAGCTCGGCACGACCCATCACTCGGAGCACCTCGCGAAGCACTCCTCCGGCCTCCACCACATCGCTTTCTGGGTGGACAACCTGGATGCCGAGCTGGCCAAGTTGGGCGATCTGGGTCTGGAGGTCGTGATGGCCCCACCGACGCTGCCTCAGCCCCTCGCGTCCCGCCCGGTGTCGGCGGTGCTGTCGGCCGGCCAGGACGTCGACGTGGCGGTGCCGCAGTTCTTCGCGTTCCTGGACCGTACCGGTCAGGACCACCCCCATTTCGCGTTGGAGCTCCTCGACGCTCGGTTCGCCCACGACTACCGCGAGCTCAACGGCAACGCCCCCTTCTACCCGGGCGAGCTCGGGTCATGACCTCGGCGGAGTAGCCGATCACCGGCCGTCGTTCCCCCGGGTGGGTCGGGGGGTCGAGGCCTGGACCCACCTGGCTGCTGGTTCGCCCCAGCCCGACAAGGAGATCTCGTGAGCCTGCGTTGGTCCGCATCACTCATCGCCCCGGACCGGGACTTCGACGGCGCTCCCCTGCTCCGGACGGAGTTTCTCCTTGCCGAGGGGCACGGGGAGCTCCGGCGGGCTCGGCTCCACCTCACGGCCCTCGGGATCCTCGAGGCGAGCCTGAACGGGCACCCGGTCAGCGATCACGTCTTGGTCCCGGGATGGAGCAGCTACGAGTGGCGCCTGCGCTACCGCAGCTACGATCTGCTAGACCTCGTCCGACCGACGTCGGTCCTGGGCATCGCCCTCGGCAACGGCTGGTTCCGGGGCCGACTAGGTTTCCGGGGTGGCGTCAGCAACATCTACGGCTCCGAGCTGGGCGCCTTGGCCCAGCTGGAGCTAACCTTCGCCGACGGGCACCGCCAGGTCGTCGTCACCGACGACACCTGGACCGCCGGACCGACCGCGGTGACGGCGAACCAGCTCTACGACGGTCAGACCATCGACGCCCGCCGCCGGTCCGACGCCTGGCTGCAGCCGGGCTTCGCCAGCCCGGACTGGACCGGTGTGCACGTCGTCGATCACGATCCGGCAAAGCTGGTCCCGGCCACCGCTCCTCCGGTGCGCCGCGTGTCCCTGCTGCACCCCGTCGAGATCACCTCGTCGCCCAGCGGTCGCGTCCTAGTCGACTTCGGGCAGAATTTCGTCGGTTGGGTACGCGTCACGGTCCGAGGTCCGGCTGGCTCGACGATCACGCTGCGCCATGCCGAAGTGCTCGAGGAAGGCGAGCTGGGCGTGCGGCCCCTGCGGACCGCGGAGGCCACCGACCGGTTCGTCCTCAGCGGGGAGGACGACGTGTTCGAGCCGACCCTCACCTTCCACGGCTTCCGGTATGCGGAGGTCGACGGGTGGCCGGGCGGGATCGACGCGCTCCGCCGTACGCCAGGCGCCCTGACCGGCGTCGTTGTCTCCTCGGACCTCGTCGCGACAGGCGAGTTCGCGTGCTCCGACGAGCTGCTCAACCAGTTCCACCGTAACGTGGTGTGGAGCACCCGCGGGAACTTCCTCGACGTGCCCACCGACTGCCCGCAGCGTGACGAACGCCTCGGCTGGACCGGAGACATCGCGGCTTTCGCCCCGTCGGCCTGCTTCCTGTTTGACACCCAGGCCTTCCTCGAGAGCTGGCTGGCCGACCTCGCCGCCGAGCAGCAGGCGGCTGATGGGGTCGTCCCCTACGTGGTGCCCGACCTAGTCAAGTACATCCCCGCGGCGGACTTCCCTCCGCAGGAGAGCACGGCGATCTGGGGCGACGCAGCCGTCTGGGTGCCCTGGGCGCTCTGGCAGGCGTACGGTGACCCGGGCGTGCTGGCCAAGGCGTTCGACTCCATGGCCGCCCACCTCCGCCGGGTCGAGTCGCTGCTGTCGCCGACCGGGCTGTGGGATCGCGGGTTTCAGTTCGGGGACTGGCTCGACCCGACGGCGCCCCCCGACCGACCCATCGAGGCCAAGGCCGACAGCGGGGTGGTGGCAACGGCCTGTCTTTACCACAGCGCTCGGCTGGTGGCCGAGGCGGCGGTGATCATCGACCGGCTCGACGACGCGGCGGCGTTCGCCGCGTTGGCTGAACGCACCCGACGGGCGTTCCAGGAGCACTACGTGACGGCCGGCGGCCGGATCACCAGTGACGCGCCGACGGTCTATGCGCTCGCAATAGTTTTCCTGCTCCTAGACGCAGAGGACCAGCGGCGTGCCGGGCGACGGCTGGCCGAGCTGGTCGCGGCCGGCGGGCACCATATTCAGACCGGGTTCGCGGGGACTCCGTTCATCGCCGACGCCCTGACCCGGACTGGCCATCTCGGCGATGCGTACGCCCTGCTGACCCAACAGGAGTGCCCGTCGTGGCTCTACCCGGTGACCATGGGCGCGACGACAGTGTGGGAGCGGTGGGACTCGATGCTGCCCGACGGCACCATCAACCCCGGGCAGATGACGAGCTTCAACCACTACGCCCTCGGGGCCGTAGCGGACTGGATGCACCGGACGATCGGCGGTATCGCTCCGGCCGAACCGGGCTACTCGCGGGTCCTCGTCGCCCCTCGACCTGGCGGCGGCCTGGGCTGGGCCCGGGCGTCTCTGCAAAGCCGGCACGGACGCATCGCCGTTGCCTGGGAGATCGACGGGGCCGGCCACCTCAGGGTCGACGTCGAGATCCCTGACGGAGTCACGGCATCGGTCCGGCTGCCGGGCCGAGCCCCGCTGGACGTGGGCGCCGGTCACCACGTCTTCGACGCTACGGAAGAATCTGGTGCCCACCCTAACGATTAGCCCCCGCCGATCTCGATCCCTCGGCAGCTGTCAGGCGGCTGAGATGGTTCACACGAGCCTGCGCAGTTGACTGATCATCCGGGCGAGTAGTTGCGCTGGCCTCAGGCAACCCCGCAAGTTCGTGAAGGACCTGAGAGCGGGCGAAACCACTAGTGAAGTTGCCTGCCTGGCGCAAACGTGACCGATCCGGCCGCGGGGCTGTGGTCCCCCGGGTCCGGCTCACGCTGTCGACGGTAGTGCATTCTGTCACCCCCGCGCCCAAGCCCCGGTGGGGAGCAACGAGGTGGCCGGCCAAGACCCGGTCGGCGCGTCTCCGCCTCCGGGACAAGAACCCTGATACACGATTTAGGGCGTGACGGAACGTAGTGCCGCCCGGTGGCGGCAGCAGTGGCGTGGCGAACGCAGGGCGGTGACCGCTGCTCGGCTCGCTGCCATCCGGGGGGTGCACTGAATTGTTTACGGCGCCCTCGACGGTGTTCCCCGATGCTCGTCGCACTCATGCTCGCGAGCGGTCCGGTGCTGGAGCCGCGGCCGCCGACCGCAGTGGTCTTGGCAGCGGCGAGATCTGTGGGCTCCGCTGGTCACACATCGACCTCGATGTCGACGTCGAGGACTTGCAGCCATCGGTCGAGCAGCTGGCTGACAGTCGCACGGGTACGTGGGCTTCGTTGTTCGTCGACCTGGCTAAGCAGCCGGGTACGCACCTTCTCGGCTTGATCACCCGCCCGCGGCTTCGCAGGCACGATCTCGCTGAGGTCAGCCGCCGCTTCGAGATCGGGTCCACCCCGGCGTAGACGCGGACGCGATAGGCGCCCGACGGCAGTTCGTCGATGCCGCCGCGCTGTCGAGTTCGTCGCTTGCTCGAGGCCGTCGCCACAGTTGCCAAGTAGCATCTCGCGTCACGATTAATGTCACGGCCGACGGCTAATGATCGTAAGTACAGTTCTGAATAGGCGGTGACTAGGTCAGATACTGGCGCCCCCAGCAGGATTCGAACCTGCGACACAGGGT
>CAXTVE010000075.1:0-11282 GCA_964247485.1 uncultured Propionibacteriaceae bacterium | reverse complement strand
CGTTCCAGGCGATGATCCACGACGGCGCGTCGGAGGCGCAGTTGGAGGCGGCGGGGGTCAAGGACGTCATCGTGGCGGGCTTCATGACCCACATGTGCGGGAATTCCACCGCCCGCGGCGCGTTCAACCTCGGCCTGCGCCCCACCGTGGTGGGCGTTGACGCGTCAGCGGGGATGCTGGACCAGGCCCGGGCCAAGGCCTGGCCGCCCGGGGTCACGTTCGAGGTCGGTCTGGCCGAGGAGCTTGCCTTCGCCCGGGAGTCCTGGGGGCTCGGCGACCGGGTGCAGGGGGTCTTCGCGGCGTACCTGTTCCGCAACGTCACCGAGCGGGACAAGGTGCTGGCCGCGGTGTTCGACCTGCTGGACGACGACGGGGTCCTGGTGGTGCAGGAGTACGCCGTCTCCGGGTCGCGGTTGGCCACCCTGGTCTGGACCCTGGTCTGCTGGACGGTGGTCATCCCGCTCAGCTGGCTGACCTCGCGGCAGACCCGCCTCTACCGCTACCTGTGGCGCAGCGTGCTGCGGTTCGACTCGGTCCAGGTGTTCACCGACCGGCTCTGCGATGCGGGCTTCGTCGACGTCGAGGTGCGCACGGTGCCCGGCTGGCAGCGAGGCATCCTGCACACCTTCCGCGGCCGCAAGCCGGCAGTAGCCTCGACGGCGTGACCAGCACCTGGCGGCCCGGGCGGGACGGACGCGCCGTCCGACACCCGGCGTTGCCGGCCACCATCCGCCGCGAGCCCGTCGAAGAAGCCTCGAACGCCCCGGTGCTGGTCGCGGGCGGCGGGATCGCCGGGATCGCGGCGGCGGTCGGACTGGCCGAGCGCGGCGTACCCGTGGTCCTGGTCGAGCCGCACGCCCAGCTCGGTGGGCGGGTGCGGGCGTGGCCGGTGGACGTGGACGGAGCGACGACCACCATGAGCCGCGGCTTCCACGCGTTCTTCCGGCAGTACTACAACCTGCGTGCGCTGCTGCGCCGGGTGGACCCGGCCCTGGACGGTCTGATGCCGCTCGCCGACTACCCACTGGTGCTGGCCGACGGGCACTCGGACTCGTTCGCCGGCATCCCGCGTACGCCGCCGGTCAATCTGGCCGCGTTCGTCGCGCAGAGCCCGTCCTTCACCCTGCGGGACCTGGCGGCGGTCGACGTCGGCGCGGCGATGGAGCTGCTCGACGTCGAGTTCCCGGAGACGTTCTCGGCGTACGACGGCGAGAGTGCGGCAGCGTTCCTGGACCGGCTGCGGTTCCCGGACCTCGCGCGACACCTGGCGCTGGAGGTCTTCGCGCGCAGCTTCTTCGCGCACCCGTCGCAGTTCGCGGCCGGCGAGCTGCTGGCGATGTTCCACAGCTACTTCCTGGGGTCGTCGGAGGGGCTGCTCTTCGACGTGCCGCGGGACGACTACGACACGGTGTTCTGGTCGCCCCTGGGTCGCTACCTGTCCCAGCGCGGGGTGGAGGTGCGACTGGGCGAGCGGGTGGTGTCGGTCGACCTCGCCGGGTCCCGGGTCGAGCTGGGGTCGGGGGAGGAGCTGGCTGTCGGCGGGGTGGTGGTCGCGACCGACCCGGCGACCACCCGGGAGCTGCTGCTGGGGTCCGGTCTCGGGGATGAGGGCTACCGGGAGCGGGTGGCCGGGCTCGACACGGCGCCGCCGTTCGCGGTGTGGCGGCTGTGGCTGGACCGCACGGCCGACAGTGCCCGCTCGGCCTTCCTGGGCACCGCCGGCTTCGGGCCGCTGGACAACATCTCGCTGCTGGAGCGCTTCGAGGACGGGGCCCGGCAGTGGTCGGCGACCCACGGCGGATCGGTGGTCGAGCTGCACGCGTACGCGCTGGTCGGGGAGCAGGACGAGGCCGGACTCAAGGAGCGGATGCTCACCGAGCTGCACCGGGTCTATCCGGAGCTGGCCGGGGCCCGCGCCCTGGCCGACGAGTGGCTGGTGCAGGCCGACTGCCCGCTGGTCGGGACCGGGCCGTGGGCCCACCGGCTGACCGTGGACACCCCCGACCCGAGGGTGGTGCTGGCCGGCGACGGCATCCGCTGCGACTATCCCGTCGCGCTGATGGAGCGGGCCGCGACCACCGGCTTCCTGGCCGCCAACGCGCTGCTGGCCCGGCGCGGCCGGCCGGGCCATGACCTGTGGACGGTCCCGATGCGCTCCCGCCACCGCCTGTCACGGCCGTTGCACCGGCTCCTGGTCCGAGCCTGACCTGCCGCCCCCCTGATCGACCCCCGATCAGTGGATGTGAGGTGAGTCACGCCGAGGACCGGTAACGAACCACTGCGGGGTGGCGATGTAGCAGGCAGAAGCCCACGGCTTACCTGAACCCCCGAGCAGGCAAACCGTGGGCTTCGTTATTTTCACGGATCTTAGCCGGGCCCGCTGTCGCTCGCCTCAGGCTCCGGCCGGGCGCAGAGCCGCCGCGAGGGCATCCGGGTCGTCGGCCCACAGGCGGATCTCGGTCACCTCGCGCCCCTGGACGGCCACGGGCTGGGCCAGCGTCAGCACGAGGTTCGTCGTGCCGCTCGGGCTGACGGTGGCGCATCCGCCCGCCACGGTGAGCCCGCGACCCCCGGACCGGATGACCGTGCGGGCCCGGGTGACGGCCACCCGGGGTACGGCGAGCTCGGCCCAGAAGCCGCTGCGCAGGAGCAGCTGGTCGTCGACGAGCAGATGCGGGTGCACCACCAGGGCGGCGACCAGGCCGAGGACGACGACCGCGCCCCAGAGGCCGGCAACGAACAGGATCCGGTGCGCCACCGCGGGCAGGGGAAGGGCGGCGGTCACCCCGATCTCGACCACGGCCACCGCGCCGATGACCACCCAGGCCGGCATGGCGTCGCGGTGACCGCCGAAGCCGATCGCCGGCGGCACGCCGTCCCGGCGACCGCGCACCAGCAGGACCACCGACCAGAGCAGCCGCGGCTCCCGGAGCAGCACCCGCGCCGCCCGGGGCGACCATTCCCGGCCGAGGGCGTCCTGGGCCGCCGCCCACCGGGAGGCCGCGCGGTCGGAGCGGACCGCCCGGACCACCCGCCGCACCCGGGACACCTGGAGCAGCACCAGCACGGTGGCCGCCGTGACCAGCAGCGGGACGGCGACCGGCGTCTCGGCCCGGCCCAGCAGCAGGGCCCAGGCGATCGCCCAGTCGAGCGCCGCGACGGCCAGCAGGGCCCGAGGAACCCGGCGCACGAGGCTCATGCCCGACCCTCACTCCGGACCGGCGGTTCGCAGCGCCGCTTCAGCCCCTCCGTCTCGAGGCGCAGGTAGCGGCGGAGCAGCCGTCCGGTGAGCGCCGCGGTCATCGGGGCGAGCAGCCCGGTCAGCTGGAGCTCGGCCCGGACTCGGGACCCGCCGGCCCGGGTGTCGACCAGGTGCCGGCCGACGGTTCGCAGTCCGGCCGTCCGCCGCTCCCAGGTGAAGGACCGGCCGGGGGTCAGGTCGGTCACCGTCCAGATCGTCACCGGCAGGCCGGGCTGACGGACGCGGGCTCGAGAGCCGACCCGCAACGGACCGGCGTCGAGCCGGCGGACCTCGGTCATCGAGGCGGTCCAGCCCGGCCAGCCCTCGACATCGGCGTAGACGGCGAAGACATCATCCGGGGCCGCGTCGACGTCGACCGCCTCGCTGAGCGTCCGGGGCGAGGTGGTCACTGCGCGAGCACCTCCCGCCCGGCCACCGTCGCCCGGGCCTCATGGTGGACGGGGAAGTCGACCGAGTTCGCGATGTAGCAGCGCTCGTGGGCCTCGGCGTGCAGGCGGTCGCAGCGCTCGACCATCGCGGCGGTGGCGACGGTCACCCGGGGGCGCAGCACGACCTCGGTGAACCGGCCGCGGTCGTCGTCGTCGACCATGGTGCCCGATGCCGCGTCGACGTAGCCGACCACCACCACCCCGGCCACGGCCGCGCGGTGCAGGAAGAACAGCATGTGACATTGGGCGAGGCTGGCCACCAACAGCTCCTCCGGGTTCCAGGCGGCCGGGTCGCCGCGGAAGGCCGGGTCGGACGACCCGGGGATCGGCGGCTTCGACCCCGCCTCGACCAGGTGGGCGCGCTGGTAGCCGGTGTAACGGGCGGTGCCGCTGCCGGTGTTCCCGGTCCAGGTCACCGTGCAGGCGTACGTGTGCTGCTGGCTCATCGGCGGGGCTCCTCGAGTCGGGCGTTCGGATAGACAGCACCGGTGAAGGTCACCCGCAACGTGTACACCGAACGGCCGGCGGTGACGTAGAGGTGGTTGCGCTGCTCGCCGCCGAAGGTGAGGTTGGCCGCCGGCTCGGGGAGCCGCAGCTTGCCGATCAGCGCGCCGTCCGGGGCGAAGCAGTGCACGCCGTCCCAGGCGGCGGCCCAGACCCGTCCGGCCGCGTCCAGGCGGATGCCGTCGAAACGGCCGGCCGTGCAGGTCGCCCAGACGTCGCCCCCGGTGAGCGAGCCGTCGTCGTGGACGGAGTAGGTCCGGATGTGGCTCGGTTCTCGACGCGTGTCGACGATGAACAGCCGGGTCTCGTCGGGGGAGAACGCCAGCCCGTTGGGCCGGACGAAGTCCTCGGCGACGGCCGTCACCGTGCCCGTTCGCGGATCCGCCCGGAAGACGAAGCACCCGTCGAGCTCGGAGGGGGCGGCGACGCCCTCGTAGTCGCTGTCGATGCCGTAGCTCGGGTCGGTGAACCAGATGGTCCCGTCCCCACGCACGACCACGTCATTGGGGCTGTTCAGCCGGCGGCCCCGATAGCGGTCGGCCAGCACGGTGACGGATCCGTCGTGCTCGGTGCGCGTCACGCGGCGCCGGCCCTGCTCGCACGTGACCAGCCGACCCTCGCGGTCCACCGTGTTGCCGTTGGCGTGGCCGGACGGTTCGCGGAACACCCCGACCGCGCCGGTCGTCTCGTCCCAGCGCAGCAGCCGGTTGTTCGGGATGTCGCTCCACACCAGGTACCGGCCTGCGGCGAACCAGGCCGGACCCTCACTCTTGCGACTGCCGGTGTGCAGGCGCTCGACGACGAAGTCGCCGTCGGCGTCGAAGCGGGGATCGATGGCCTCGAACTCGGCCGGGATGGTGTCGGGCTGGGACGTCATGGGCGGACCGTTCCTCGACGGAGCTCGTCGACTCGGGGAGTGGGCGCTTCGACTCACCGGTGTGAGCGGGCGGCCTCACTTTCCCTGCCCGGGGGCATTGCTTCGGCAGGCCGAGCGTAGCAAGGCTCCGGCCGCTCGCCGAACGGGAATCACCCACTCGATCGTCGCGGCCGAGGAGTTCTCCGGAGTGTCGGCCCCCGAGTCGTCATCGCGTCCGTGATTCCCGTCAGGGGCACGCCGGTCGTCAGTCCAGGCGGACGTCGAACCCGCGCAACAGGTAGCCGGCGATCAGGTCGTCCCACCCGATGGTGGGCTCGGCCACGATCGTGACGTTCCGGGCGAGCATCCGGTGCAGCAGCACGTCGGACTCGAGCATCGCCAGCGGCTGCCCGGGGCAGCGGTGGGCGCCGTGGCCGAAGCTGAGCACGGACTCGTCGACGCCGGGCGGGAGCGGTCGCTGCGGGCAGAGGTCGAGCGGTTCCGGGCCCACCGTCTCGGTGTCGGCGTTGGCCGTGCGGACGCACAGGTCGACCAGGTCCCCCGCCTCGGCGGTGTACGTGGTGCCGGCGTCGTCGAAGGACACCGGCTGCTGAACCCGGCGGTAGAGGTGCCCCACGACCGGCTCGAGCCGGATGATCTCGTTCAGGATCGCCAGCCGTTCGGGCTGCTCAGCCACGAGGTAGCGGCTACGCAGCTCGGGGTGCTGCAGCAGGTGCCAGGCGGCCATGCCGATGAACTCCCGCGTCGTCACCATGCCCGCCGTGCCGTAGGTGACGCACTCGACGAGGATGTCGACGTTCGTGTAGCCCTCGGCGATCAGGTGGCTGATCACGTCCTCCCGTGGGGCCCGGCGCCGCGTCCGGATCGCCGGGCGGACGTCGGCGAGGTAGAAGCGGAGGACCGGCAGCAGCCCGTTCCAGGCCGCCCGCATCCAGTCCCGGTTGGTGCGCCCGAGGTCCTCCCGGGTGATGTCGAAGGGTGGCTGGTTGAAGAAGGACACCAGCCGCCGGGCCATGGCCGGGACCGGCGAGTCCGTGAGCCCGACCGCCTGAGCGGTCACCTCGACCGTGTAGTGCAGGGCGAGCTCGTCGAGCCGGCAGACGGGCTTGGCCGCCGCC
Organism: uncultured Propionibacteriaceae bacterium; assembly: GCA_964247485.1. Taxonomy (GTDB): domain Bacteria; phylum Actinomycetota; class Actinomycetes; order Propionibacteriales; family Propionibacteriaceae; genus Microlunatus. Next base: position 5,093 of record CAXTVE010000075.1, on the reverse strand, counting down.
TCGGCCAGCAGCCGGTCGGCGCACTCGGCCATCCGGGTGCCATAGCGGGCCGCGACCACCTTCGGCGCGAAGAACCGGCCGATCTTGGAGCGCTGCCGGTCGTGCAGCGGCCCGTCCGAGACGAGGATCGGGTGATGCTTGAGGTACCCCTTGGGGATCGACTCGGCGGTGAACCCCGCCTGCGTCGTGGCCCGTCGTTCGCTGAGGATCTGCCGGGCCGCCGCGGCCGAACGGATCCGCCAGACTCCGCCGTCGCGCTCCACCCGCGGCGAGGTGGCTTCCCCGGCCCGGGCCGCCCGGCGACGACCCACCGCCGCCGGGGCCTGGCCGCCGGTCCCCGGGTCGGGATCAGTTGGCGTCGGTCGTGACATGTCTGCTCTGCCGGTCCAGCTGGGCGGGTCCCCGCCGGCGCGGCGGTCCGGTCACCATGATCCGCGCGGCGGTACCCGCCTTGCGCCAGGTCGGCACCCGCGCCCGGGTGGTGAACACGTCGTAGTCCGCGGCCTCGATCCGATCCAGGATCCGGCTGTAGAGCACCCGGGCGGTGCCCACGCAGCGGGCCGACCGGGGCGGCAGCAGCGCGATCCCGGTGTCGGCGTAGCTGTAGAGCGCCCGGTTCCGCTCGATCTCGTACGCGAGGAACGCCTTCCACTCCGGCGTCGGGCGGCGCAGCGGGCTGTTCGAGGGGGGGACGACCCCCCCTGATCCCCCCGCAAGAGCAGGGAGATCCACGCCGAAGCGCTCCAGGTCCTCCTGCGGCATGTACACGCGGCCGCGGTCCAGGTCCTCGCTCACATCCCGCAGGAAGTTGGTGAGCTGGAAGGCCAGGCCGAGCGAGCGGGCCGGCGCGGTTGCCGCCGGGCTCGTCGGCTCCAGCACCGGCAGCATCATCTCCCCGATGACCGCGGCCGAGCCCTCCATGTAGTCGCACAGGTCCTGCCAGGTCCGGTACGAGGTCACGGTCAGGTCCATCCGCATCGCGCCGAAGAAGCGCTCGAAGCACTCCGGCTCGATGCCGCAGCTGACCACCGTGTGCACGATCGCCGCCATGGTCGGGTCGTCGCTGCCCCGCTCCACCAGCGCGGTCCGGAACGACTCCTCGAACGCGGTCAGCTGAGCGTCCAGCACGGCCGGGTCGTCGGTGTCCGGCAGGTCGATGATGTCGTCGGCCAGCCGGCACAGGGCGTACACCGCGTAGACGTGCTTACGCTGCGGCCGGCGCAGCAGCAGCGCACCCCAGTAGTAGGTGGTGCCGTACTCCCGGGTCAGCCGCGCGCACCGCCGGTAGCCCTCGACGAGCTCAGGACTCACCTGAGGTAGTCCCCGATGCGCGCGGCCACCAGCTTTCCCGAGATCAGCACCATCGGTACGCCGACGCCGGGCACCGTGCCCGACCCGGCGAAGAACAGCCCCGGCCGGCGCCGCTCGACGTTGCCCGGCCGGAACGGCCCGGTCTGCGGGAACGAGTGGGCCAGCGCGAACGGGGTGCCCGCGGCCATGCCCTGGGCCTCCCACTCCAGCGGTCCGACGAACTCCTCGACGACCACGTCGTCGGGGTAGCCCTGCTCGCTCAGGAACCCGTGCAGCCGCTCCCGCATCGGCCCGGCCTCCCGCCGCCAGTCGACCCGCCCGTCGAGGTTGGGTACCGGCTCCAGCACGAACAGCGTGGAGTCTCCCGCCGGCGCGGCGGCGGGCTCGTCCAGCGACGGCACCGTGACCAGCCGCGACGGGTCGCGCATCAGCGCGCCCCGCTTGAGCAGGTCGTCGAAGGAGGACCCCCACTCGGCGCCGAAGTGGATGTTGTGGTGCGCGATCGGCGGCTCCGGCACCCCGCGTACCCCGACGTGCCAGACCACCGCCGACGGCGAGTACGAGCCCTTCCGCGCTGCCCGCGGGGGCGTGAGGTCGGGCAGGAAGGTCCGGTAGGCGACCGGCAGGTCGACGGTGCAGACCACGGCATCCGCGGCGATCAGCTCACCCGATGCGGTCCGCACCCCCGCGGTCCGCCCGGCCGACGACTGCAGGATCTCGGTGACCGTCTCGCCGTAGACGAACGTGGTCCCGGCCTTCTCCGCCGCGGCGGCCATCGCCCGCGGCATGGCGTGCATGCCGCCCTCGGGGAAGTAGACGCCGTTGATGCTGTCCATGTAGGTGATCACGGCGTAGAGCGACAGCGCCGCGTCCGGGGCCAGCCCGGCGTACATCGCCTGGAAGCTGAACAGCCGGTGCAGCCGGGGGTCGGTGAACCGCCGGCGGACCGCCGCGCCGAGGCGGCCGAAGGCGCCCAGCCGGACCAGCTCGGCGACCGCCCGCGGCGAGCGGAACAGCCCGAGCGGGGAGTCGTAGTTGGCGTCGATGAAGTGCGGCATCTCGACCACGTAGAGCCGCCGCAGCCACTCCACGAAGCCGGTGAACGCCGCCGCGTCCACACTCCCGCAGGTCCGCTCGATCTCGTCCCGCATCTCGTCGTGCCCCGAGCGGACGAAGATCGTGCTGCCGTCGGCGAACGTGGCCCGGTACGCCGGGTCGAGCCGCCGCAGCGGCAGCAGGTCCAGGTCGGCGTCCACCGCGCGCAGCGCGTCGGCGATCAGGTCGGGCATGGTGAGCACGGTCGGGCCGGTGTCGAAGGTGAACCCGTCCCGGGTCAGGGTGCCGGCGCGACCGCCGGGCACCTCCTCGCGCTCCACGACGGTGACCGCGTACCCCCGTCCGGTCAGATGGCACGCGGCGGCCAGCCCGGCGAGTCCGGCCCCGATGACGACGACTTGGTTCATTGCCCGCTTTCTCGACGGTCCGCGGGGGTCGTCCCCCGTGCTGTGCTGATCAGTCTCACCGGTCCCGCCAAGCGATCTTGTACGCCATGGCCGTCAGCCCGGCGACGCCGTCCGGGCTGAGGCCCGGCTGGTTCAGGGCCCCGACGGCGGCCTGCACGTGCCGGCCGATCCGGGACTCGACCGCCTCCACCACCCCCGACGCGCTCAGCGCCTCCTGCAGATGGGTCACGTCGGCCGGGCTCAGCTCGGGGGTGCCGACCTGCGCCAGCAGGTCCCGGTCGCTGCCCTCGAGCCGCTCGCCGGCCAGCGCCAGGATCACCGTCGGTTTGCCCGACAGCAGGTCGTCCCCGGCCGGCTTGCCGGTGCGCTGCGGGTCGCCCCAGACGCCGAGCAGGTCGTCGCGCAGCGCGAACGCCTCGCCCACCTCCCGGCCGTAGCGGGTGATCGCCGCGATCACCGGCTCGTCCGCCTCGGCCGCGGCGGCCCCCAGCTGCAGCGGCCGCTGCACGGTGTACGCGCCGGACTTCATCCGGGCGACCTGCCGGGCGTGGGCCAGGTCCCGGCGCCCGGCGGCGGTGCCGGTGATGTCGCGGCTCTGGCCCTGGACCAGCTCGATCACCAGGACCCGCCAGAGCCGGCGCATCGCGAGCGGCAGCTCGGTCACCATGTGGTCGGCCTCGGCGTGGGCCAGATCGCCGACCAGCACCGCGATGCTCTCGCCGAACCGCCGGGCGTCGCCCCGGGCCGCGCTGTGCAGGTGCAGCTGGGCGGCGAGGGTGTGCACCGACGGCTGGCCGCGGCGGGACGCCGACTCGTCCATCACGTCGTCGTGGATCAGCGCGAAGATGTGCAGCAGCTCGAGGGCGGCGCCGACCTGCACCACCTGGTCCGCACCCGGGCCGCCGGCCCCGCCACGGGCCCGCCCGCCGGCCGCGACCCAGCCCCAGAAGCACATGCTGGGCCGGATCCGCTTGCCGCCGGTGACGGTGAGCGTACGGAGCAGCTCGGGCAGGTCGTGGTCGGCCAGGATGTCCATCGGGGTCGAGCCGTCGGCGCTCGCGTCGCCCTCACCCCGCAGGTCGTTGCGCCAGGTCTGGGCCAGGTCGGTCACCACCTCGCCCAGCCGGTCGTCGACCCGACGCAGGAAGCGCTCGTTGGCCCGGGCGATCCGGGGGCTGGCCGCTGAGGTCGACCGGAGCAGGGGGAACACGTTGCGGGACGATCCGGCTCCGGCCTCGGGGGGCAGGGAGGGGAGCGAGGTCACGCGACGAACCGGCTCAGGGCTGCGGCGACCAGGGCTGTCGGCCCAGTCCCTCCATCTGCTGGACCGCCCAGGGGCTGAAGACGAACGGGGTCCGCCGGGCCGCCTCGGTGACGTCGTGCCATCCCACCCACTTCCAGTCCACAACTTCCTCGGGATTCGGGAACAGTGGCGCGTCCGGATGCAGGGCGCGGGCGGCGAAGACCGGGCACACCTCGTTCTCCTCGATGCCGCTGGCGTCGGTGGCGCGATAGGCGAAGTCGGGCAGCACGCACTCCAGGTCGCCCACCTCCAGCCCCAGCTCGTCGCCCAGCCGGCGCCGGATCGCGGCGGGCAGAGATTCGTTCGGACGCGGATGACCACAGCACGAGTTGGTCCATACCCCCGGCCAGGTGAGTTTCCCCAACGCGCGCCGGGTGATCAGCAACTCGTCGCGGTCGTTGAAGACGTACAGGGAGAAGGCCAGGTGCAGCGGGGTCCGAAATCCGTGCACCGTCGTCCGCGGAACGTCGCCGATCGGCTCGTGGTCGGCGTTCAACAGAACGACGTGGTCGAGCACAGAGGTCGAGGAGGCCGCCATGTTCGGAAGACTAGCCATTCGCCCGCTTTCCAATCGAGAAGCCGTGGGTCACCCGGTCTGTTCGATCCACAGGTCGGGCTGGTTCGGGGCGGCGTTCACCAACCGGGCGTTGCGCTCGTCGCTGCCGAGGGTGCGGGCCTCGGCGTCGGCCGGGCCGTGCCCGTGGCGCAGGTGCCGGGCCAGCAGCCTGCGCCGCCGCTCGTCGTCGGCCAGGTGCACGAACCAGGCCTCGTCCAGCATCGGGCGGACCCGGTCCCAGGGCGGGGCGTCCAGCAGCAGGTAGTTGCCCTCGGTGACCACCAGCCCCACCTCCGGGCCGACCTCGACCACGTGGGCGATGGAGTCCTCCAGGTCGCGGTCGAACTCCGGCGCGTACACCGTCTCCCCACCGAGGCGGATCCGCTCCAGCAGGGCGACGAAGCCCAGCGCGTCGAAGGTCTCCGGCGCTCCCTTGACGTCGGTCTGCCCGCGCCGGACC
>CAXTVE010000074.1:0-11330 GCA_964247485.1 uncultured Propionibacteriaceae bacterium | reverse complement strand
GGCGCCCCGGCCCGCGGTGGGGGTCGGCGACATCGGGGCGCGGGCGGTCACGCCGCCGCCCGACCTGGCTCTGGTGCTGGTGCACGGTGGCGGCCAGAAGGGGAAGGGCCTGGTGGACAAGGTCCGGGCCGCGGGGGCGACCGTCGTCGACTGCCCGCTCGTCAAGGCCTGGGAGCTGCCCCAGTTCGTGAGCGCAGAGGTCCGGCAGCTGGGGGCGGCGATCGAGTCCGGGGCGGCCCAGCTGCTGGTCGATGCCGTCGGGCATGACCTGCGCTCCCTGGCGGCGGCCGTCCGGCAGCTCGCGGCTGACAGCGAGGAGGGCCGGCTGAGCCTGGAGTCCGTCCGGCGCTACTTCGCCGGTCGGTCCGAGGTGACGAGCTTCGCAGTGGCCGATGCCGCCCTGGCCGGCCGGACCGGGCTGGCCATGGAGCAGCTGCGCTGGGCCCTGTCCACCGGGGTCGCCCCGGTGCTGGTGACCAGTGCCCTCGCAGCCGGCGTGCGCGGGCTCGGCAAGCTGGTCAGTGCCGGCGGCGGGATGCGCGAGCCCGATCTCGCCCGTGAGGTCGGCGTACCCCCGTGGAAATTGAAGACGATGCGCGCTCAGGCGCGCGGCTGGGACACCTCGGGCCTGGCCCATGCCCTGCAGGCGGTCGCCCAGGCCGACGCGGAGGTGAAAGGCGCCGCTGACGACGCCGGCTTCGCTCTGGAGCGGATGGTGCTGACGGTCTCCCGCGCCCGGCGGGGCTGACGAGCAGGAGTTAGACGCGCGCTGCCTTGCCGGCGATGGCCGACTTGCGGTTGGCGGCCTGGTTCTTGTGGATGACGCCCTTGGAGACGGCTTTGTCCAGCGCCCGGTTGGCCACCTGGGCCAGTTCGGTGGCCTTCGTGGCGTCGCCGGCGTCAGCGGCTTCCCGAAAGCGGCGGATGGAGGTCCGGAGGGCCGACTTCGTCGCCTTGTTGCGCTGACGAGCGATCTCGTTGGTCTTGATCCGCTTGATCTGGGACTTGATGTTTGCCACGGGGTTTGCGCCTCGATCGCTGGGTGTTGCCTGGTGCCGGGTGGGTGTCGCGTACGGGGATCAACCCTCGGACGCGACCGCCCACGGTACCAGCGGGCGGCGGAACTGCTCAAGTCGGCGGGGCTGGTCCGCTGTGGGAGGATGGCCGACGCTCCTCAACCCCCCTTTGGAAGTGGACTCTGCCATGCCTGCCCCGTCCGCGCCGGCCGTCGGCCGCACCGACCCGGCGATCCTGCGCAACTTCTGCATCATCGCGCACATCGACCACGGGAAGTCGACGCTGGCCGACCGGATGCTGCAGCTCACCGGGGTGGTCGACGAGCGCGCGATGCGCGCGCAGTACCTGGACCGGATGGACATCGAGCGTGAGCGCGGCATCACCATCAAGTCCCAGGCCGTTCGGATGCCCTGGACGGTCGGCGAGACCGCCTACGTGCTGAACATGATCGACACGCCGGGCCACGTCGACTTCACCTACGAGGTCTCCCGCTCCCTGGCCGCCTGCGAGGGCGCGGTGCTGCTGGTCGACGCGGCGCAGGGCATCGAGGCGCAGACGCTGGCCAACCTGTACCTCGCCCTGGACGCCGACCTGCACATCATCCCGGTGCTGAACAAGATCGACCTGCCGAGCGCCCAGCCCGAGAAGTACGCTGCCGAGCTGGCCGGGATCATCGGCTGTGACGTGTCCGACGTACTGCGGGTGTCGGCCAAGACCGGCGCGGGAGTGTCCGACCTGCTGGACCAGATCGTCCGGCAGGTCCCCGGCCCGACCGGCAACGCCGACGCCCCCACCCGGGCGCTGATCTTCGACTCGGTCTACGACACCTACCGCGGCGTCGTCACCTACGTCCGGGTCATCGACGGGCGGCTGTCGCACCGCGAGCGGGTGCTGATGATGTCGACCAAGGCGGCCCACGAGATGCTCGAGGTCGGGGTCATCTCGCCGGAGCCGGTCCGGGCCGACGGTCTGGGGGTCGGTGAGGTGGGCTACCTGATCACCGGGGTGAAGGACGTCCGCCAGTCGCGCGTCGGCGACACGGTGACGTCGCTGGCCCGGCCCGCGGTGCAGGACCTGGGCGGCTACCGCCACCCCAACCCGATGGTCTACGCGGGGCTCTACCCGATCGACGGTGCGGACTACCCGGAGCTCCGGGAGGCCCTCGACAAGCTGCAGCTCAACGACGCCGCCCTGTCCTACGAGCCGGAGACCTCCGGGGCGCTCGGCTTCGGCTTCCGGATCGGGTTCCTCGGCCTGCTGCACATGGAGATCGTCCGCGAGCGGCTGGAGCGGGAGTTCAACCTCGACCTGATCTCGACCGCCCCGAACGTGGTCTACCGCGTGGTGCTGGAGAGCGGCGAGGAGCTGACCGTCACCAACCCGTCGGAGTACCCGACCTCCGGCAAGATCGCGTCGGTGTACGAGCCGGTGGTCCGGGCGACCATCCTCACCCCGACCGACTACATCGGCACCATCCTCGAGCTCTGCCAGCACAAGCGGGGCATCCAGCGCGGGATGGAGTACCTGTCGGCCGACCGCGTCGAGATCCGCTACACCCTGCCGCTGGCCGAGATCGTCTTCGACTTCTTCGACGCCCTCAAGTCGCGCACCAAGGGCTACGCCAGCTTGGACTACGAGCCGGACGGGGAGGAGCCGAGCGAGCTGGTGAAGGTGGACATCCTGCTGCACGGCGACCCGGTGGACGCCTTCTCGGCGATCGTGCACAAGGACAAGGCGTACGCGTACGGGGTGCAGATGACGGCCAAGCTCAAGGAGCTGATCCCGCGGCAGCAGTTCGAGGTGCCGATCCAGGCGGCGATCGGGGCCCGGGTCATCGCCCGCGAGACCATCCGCGCGATCCGCAAGGACGTGCTGGCCAAGTGCTACGGCGGCGACATCACGCGCAAGCGCAAGCTGCTGGAGAAGCAGAAGGAAGGCAAGAAGCGGATGAAGATGGTCGGCCGGGTCGAGGTGCCGCAGGAGGCCTTCGTCGCCGCGCTGTCCACCAGCCAGCCGGCCTAGGACACCTGGCCCGGGGCCCGGTGGGACCGAGACCCGGTCCCTGGGGCGTACCGGATGGAGCTGACCGGCGGGACCGAGGCACTGTGGGTTCTGGTTACCTAGGCCTAGCGGACCACGAGAGGACCCCCATGCGCGCACTGTTGTACAACTCCTACGGCGGACCCGAGGTGCTGGAAGTCGGCGAGGCGCCCGAGCCGCACGCCGGTCCCGGCCAGGTCCGGATCTCGGTGAGGGCGGCCAGCGTCAACCCGATCGACTGGAAGATCCGCTCCGGGATGATGGCGGGCGGCCAGCCGGTGGCCGACCCGCCCGGCTACCTCGGCTTCGACGCGTCCGGGGTGGTGGACGAGATCGGCGAGGGGGTGAGCGGGGTCGCGGTGGGCGACGAGGTCTTCGGCCTCGGTCGGAACACCCAGGCCGAGTACGCGCTGCTCAACTCCTGGGCGCCCAAGGCCGCGCAGCTGGACTGGACGGTGGCCGCGGCGGCCGCCACCGCGGGGGAGACCACCGAGCGGGTGCTCCGGCTGCTCGGCGTCCAGCCGGGGAACACCCTGTTCATCGACGGCGCCGCCGGCGGGGTCGGGGCGGTCGCGGCGCAGGTGGCGGTCGCGCTCGGCATCCGGGTGATCGGCTCCGCGGGGCAGGACAACCAGGACTATCTGCGCGAGATCGGCGTGACGCCCGTGCTCTACGGCCAGGGGCTGGTCAACCGGGTCCGCGCGGTGCCCGGCGACCCCGTCACCGCCGTGATCGACGTGGCGGGCAAGTCGCCGATCGGGGACCTGGTCACGCTGGTGCCCGATCCCGGGCAGGTGGTCTCCATCGCCAACTTCGACGCCCCGAGCGCGGGCGCCCGGGTGACCGGCGGCGGCGCGGACAGCCAGCCGACGAAGGCGCTGGCCGAGACCGCCCAGATGCTGGAGCAGAACCGGCTGGTGATCAAGGTGCAGACCTTCCCGCTGGACCGGGCGGTGGAGGCCCACCACACCAGCGAGGCGGGCCACGTCCGCGGCAAGCTCGTCCTGCTGCCCTGACGCCGCTTGATCTCCCGACTTGTGCCGGCGGGGGGGGGGGGGGGGGGGGGGCGGCCCCCCCCCGCCCCCCCCCCCCCCCTCCCCCGGGCGGGGCAGAAGGGTGGGCCTAGGCTCGGCGGGTGCCGTCCACGCTGCCCGAGGGTGAGGTCCCGCCCGCCGACGGCGGGCTCCCGGCGGCGGCGTACGCGGAGGTCGGCCTCCGCCCGCTGGGGGTGTACCTGCACGTGCCGTTCTGCGCCACCCGCTGCGGCTACTGCGACTTCAACACGTATACCGCGACCGAGCTCGGTCCTGGAGCCAGCCGCACGGACTACGTCGACACCGCGCTGCGCGAGCTCGACCTCGCCGCTGCCGTGCTGGGCCCCGCCGCGCCGCCGGTGACGACGGTCTTCGTCGGGGGCGGCACCCCGACGCTGCTACCGCCGGGCGACCTGGGCCGACTGGTCGCCGGGGTCCGAAACCGTTTCGACCTGGCCCCCGACGCCGAGGTGACGACCGAGTCGAACCCGGAGTCGGTGACGGCGGCGGACCTGGTCCGGCTGCGGGAGCTCGGCTTCACCCGGGTCTCGTTCGGCATGCAGTCCGCGGTGCCGCACGTGCTGGCCACCCTGGACCGGGTGCACGCCCCCGGCCGGGCGGCCCGGGCGGTGGCCGAGGCCCGTGCGGCGGGGTTCGACCAGATCAGCCTCGACCTGATCTACGGCACCCCGGGGGAGACCATGGCGGACTGGCAGGCCAGCCTGGACGCCGCCCTGGCCGCCGGGCCTGACCACGTCAGCGCGTACGCGCTGATCGTCGAGCCGGGCACGAGGCTCGCCGCCCGGGTCGGCCGGGGCGAGCTGCCGCTGCCCGACGACGAGGACCTCGCGGACAAGTACCTGGCCGCCGAGACGCGACTGACCGGCGCCGGCCACGCCGCCTACGAGGTGAGCAACTGGGCTCAGGCCCCGGCAGCCCGCTGCCGGCACAACCTGGCCTACTGGCGGGGTCACCACTGGTGGGGGGTCGGTCCGGGTGCGCACAGCCACGTCGGTGGGGTCCGCTGGTGGAACGTCAAGCACCCTCACCGCTACGCCGAACGGCTGGCCGCCGGCCGCTCCCCGGCGCACGCGCGGGAGGTCCTCGATCCCGACCAGCGGCGGATTGAGCGGGTGCTGCTGGAGCTCCGGCTGGCCGAGGGGCTGCCGCTCGACGTGCTGACCGCGACCGAGCAGCGCCGGGTGCCGGACCTGGTGGCGCGCGGTCTAGCCGTGACGACGGACGGGCGGCTGGGCCTCACGCTGCCGGGTCGGCTGCTCGCCGACGGCGTGGTCCGCGACCTGCTGGACTGAGCTCAGCAAGGGGGGACGCCCCCCCGTGGACCCCCCGCGGGGCGCGACGCGCCCATCCCGCCGGAGAAGCCGCGCCCCGGCTAGACGTGATCCTGGGTGACGAAGTCGATCAGCTGCTCGACCGTGGTCAGCAGCGACCGCTCCAGGTCGTCCCAGGACTCCACCCGGGCCAGGATCACCCGCCAGGCGGCGGCAATGTCGGCCTGGTCGCGGTGCGGCCAGCCCAGAGCGGCGCAGATGCCGTGCTTCCAGTCGGTGCCGCGCGGGATCTCCGGCCAGGCCGTCCAGCCCAGCCGGTTCGGCTTCACCGCCTGCCAGATGTCGATGTAGGGGTGTCCGAGCACCGACACGTACGCCCCGCCCGGCCGGCGGCGGACCTGCTCGGCGATCCGGGACTCCTTGCTGCCCGGCACGAGGTGGTCGACCAGCACGCCGAGCCGGTGGCCCCTCTCCGGTCCGAACTCCGACACCACCGCCGGCAGGTCGTCGATGCCGCCGAGGTACTCCACCACCACGCCGACGTGCCGCAGGTCGTCGCCCCAGATCTTCTCCACCAGCTCGGCGTCGTGCCGGCCCTCGACGTAGATCCGGCTGGCCAGCGCGACCTTCGCTTCAGCCCTAGCCGGCCCGCGGACCGACCCCGAGGCGGTGCGGGTCGGCGCCTTGAGGGCAGGGCCGGGGGCCACGAGCAGCACCGGACGGCCCTCGTGCAGCATCCCGCCCCCCATCAGGAAGCTGCGCACCTTGCCGTGCCGGTCCTCGAGCACGACCAGGTCCCGCTCCCAGCGCACCACGGCCCCGCAGAAGCCGGTGGTCGCGTCCTCGAGCACCTGTCCGGTCGCCAGCTCGAGCTCGGTGCTGACGGGTTTTCCGGCCCGCTGCCAGCCGGGGGTGAGCACGTCCCGGGCGTACCGGTCGGTCGCGGTCATCTCGGCAGCGTAGGCGAGCCGGCCCGCCCGGCCCGGTAGCCCGCGCCGTAGGCCCACAGGGCAGGCTTGACCCATGACCGCCCTGCCGATGTTCCCGCTCGGCGCGGTGCTGTTCCCCTTCATGCCGCTGCGGCTGCGGGTGTTCGAGGAGCGCTACCTGGTGATGCTGGCCGAGCTCCTGAAGAACGACTCGGCTCGCTTCGGCGTCGTGCTGATCGAGCGCGGCCCCGAGGTCGGCGGCGGGGAGCAGCGCTTCGGCGTGGGCACCCTCGCCGAGATCACCCAGCTCGGCGCCCAGGAGGGCTTCGTGGGGCTGGTCGCCCGCGGCGGCCGGCGGTTCGCCGTGGAGCAGTGGCTGGCGGACGATCCGCATCCGCGGGCGGACGTGAGCGAGCTGCCGGACCTGGTCTGGGACGAGGGCCTGGCCGGGCTCCGCGAGGACACCGAGCGACTGGTCCGGCGGACACTGGCGGTGGCCAGCGAGTTCACCCAGGGCTGGCCGGCCGACACCGAGCTGTCGGGTGACCCGGTCGAGGCCGCCTGGCAGCTGGCGGCCATCGCCCCGCTCGGGGCGATGGACCAGATCGAGCTGCTGCAGGCCCCCACCCTGGAGCGGCTGCTGACCCGGGTCGGCGAGCTGACCGCCGAGGCCGCCGTCGCGTACGAGGCACCCTGGCCGGACGACCCGAACGAGCGCTGACGGGGCCCTAGCGCCGGGCCGGACCGGTGGTGGACCGGGCGAGCAGCCGGATCGGCAGCATCACCTGGCGGGGCGTGGCGGCGGCGTCGACGAGCAGCCGGCCGACCAGCTGGCCGCGTCGGCGGACCGGCTGCTGCACCGTGGTCAGGCTGGCGTCCCCAGCCGCGGCGATGTCGTCGAAGCCGCACACCGAGAGGTCCCGGGGCACCGCGACGCCCCGCTCGGTGAACACCGCCAGCGCGCCGAGCGCGATCACGTCGCTGAGGCCGACCACTGCGGTGGGCAGCGGCCCGGACTCCACCAGGTGGCTCGCCGCGCTCGCGCCTGAGGCGTAGGAGTTGTGCCCGCCGGACAGCAGGCTGAGCCGTCCCGGCACCGTCTCGGCGAGCCCGCGGAGCCTGGCCCCGTAGTCGTACGCGGTGACCTGCTGCGGCGTGAGCCGCCGGGCGGTGCTGCCGGCGGGCCGGTTCGTCTCGACCAGCACGGTGACGTCGCGGTGCCCGAGCGCGGCCAGGTGGCGGCCGACCAGCCGGCCGGCCTCGACGTCGTCGATCGCCACCCAGCTCGTCGTCGGGTCGTCGCTCGGATCGGTGGTGACCAGCCGGATGCCACGGGTTCGGGCCAGGTGAGCGGCGGGGTGGTCGCCGGACATCGAGAGCAGGGCCAGCGCGTCGACGCTGGCTTGGCGGACCGATCGCAGGTCGTGCCCGCCGTCGTCGGCAGCCAGCGGCATCAGCATGATGCTGATCGCCCGCTGCTCGGCCACCTCGCTGACCCCGGCCAGCAGCTCGATGAGGTAAGGGTCGGAGAACGCGTAGGACAGCCGTGCGGACAACAGCACCCCGACGGCAGCGGCGCGGCCGACCCGCAGCGTGCGCCCGGCGGCGTCCGGGCCGGCGTACCCCAGCTCGTCGGCCTTGGCCAGGATGCGCGACCGCAGGGCGGCGGACAGCTGGTCCGGCCGGTTGTACGCGTTGGAGACCGTCGACGGCGAGACCCCGACCGCTGCCGCCAACGTCTTGACGGTGATGCGCCCCACGGAGACGTCGCCTATCGCTGGTCTGTACTGGTCTTACCTCGCCAGCGACCGTAGCCGAGCAACGACGTTGCGGCTACCGGGGGGTGGCTGGACGAACGACCCGCCCGGGCCCCCCCCCCGGGGGGCCCCGGCCCGCCGGGGGGGGGGGGGGGGGTCCCCCCCGGCGGGGGGGCGGCGCGGGGGGGGGGGCCCGGGGCGGGCCGGGGAGATCGCGGGTTACCTCCGCTTGCGCGGTCCGTGCTGGTAGGGCTCGCCGCCGGGCGTCCAGTTGAGGACGCTCGCCTTCTCCATGAACTCGTCGGTGGTGATGTCACCACGGGCGAAGCGCTCGGCCAGCACCTTCTTGGCCTCGGCCTCGGGGGCCTGGTGGGCGCTGCCGGCCCAGGGCGGCGGGCCGATCCGGCCGGTGCGGGCGAGGAAGAACAGCAGGGCTGCGGTGGTCAGCAGGAAGAGGAAGAACATGCCAGCTCCTAGGAAGGGGAGGAAGGGCGGTGCGTCGCCCAGGGAAACGGGACCGTCGGCCCACGGCGGGCCGAAGCGGCCACCGTCGAGGGGGATGTGCAGCGGGATCGTCATGTCCTCCATGCTCCCGAGATCGGCCGCGCCGCACATCGGCTCAGGATCGGCACCTCACGTACGTCGGCTGACGTAGTCGGGGTACGCGCCGCAGCCGATGCGGCGGCCGGCCGGTGGGCCTACCCTCGGCAGTGATCATGGTTCCGGCCCGTTCTGTCCTCATCGACTCCGCCCTGGCCCTCGTGCTGGGCTGGATGTGCTGGTGGGCTGCGACGTTCCCCTGGGGACCGCCGCGGATGTACGAGCAGGACTTCGCGGGTGACAACAACGGCCGGCCGTGGCTGCACCCCCCGGACGTCGCCGAATGGGTGCTGCTGCCCCTCCTCGTGCTGGTCGTCGGACTGGCGGTGCGGCGGGTGTGGCCGCGACCGGCGTTCGTCGCCGTCACGGTCGGGGTCGCCGGTTACCTCGCCTCGGGCGCGATGTTCGGCCTGGTCTTCCTGGCGCCGGCACTCGGCGTCTACGCCATGGCCATGGTCCTGCCGCTGCGGCGCTGGCTGCCGCTGACCGCCCTGCTGGTCCCGATGATCGCCGTCGGCTACTGGGACGAGCCCTACCTCGGGCTGCTCGACCCGGGCCTGTACGCCGGGCTGGTCGTCGGGGTCGCGCTGGCCGTGGTGCCGGCGCTGGTCGCGCTGCTGCGGCGGAGCCGGCGGGAGAGCGAGCGGGTGGCGCGGGAGCAGGACCGTCGGCGGTACGCGTACGAGGAGCGGATGCGGATCGCCCGCGACGTGCACGACGTGGTCGGCCACAGCCTGTCGGTGATCACCATGCAGGCCGGGGTCGCGCTGCACGTGCTCGACCGGCGCCCCGACCAGGTGGCGGCGTCGCTGGAGGCCATCCGAACCACCAGTCGGGAGGCGCTGGACGAGCTGCGGACCACGCTGGAGGTGTTCCGCGACCCCGCGTCGGGCGAGCCACGCGCTCCCAGCCCCGGCCTGGCCCGGCTCGACGACCTGGTTGGCGCCCTGCGCCAGGCCGGCCGGACGGTCGAGGTCGCCCGAACCGGCGGCGACGGGCCGCTGCCCGCGGCGGTGGACCAGGCCGCCTTCCGGATCATCCAGGAGGCCCTGACCAACGTGGTCCGGCACGCCGACCAGGCCGCGGCGACCGTACGCGTGGGCCGGGAGCCCGGGCGGCTGGTGGTCGAGGTCGGCGACGACGGAATCGCCACCACCGTGCCGGCCGCCGGCAACGGCATCCAGGGCATGGGGGAGCGGGCCCGTGCGGTGGGCGGCACCCTTGAGGTGATGGTCCGGCCGGCCGGCGGGCTGCTGGTCCGGGCGGTGCTGCCGACGCCGACGGAGGCGCCATGACCATCTCGGTGGCGCTGGCCGACGACCAGGCCCTGGTCCGGATGGGCCTGCGGGTGCTGGTCGAGTCGGAGGACGACCTGGTGCTCGCCGGCGAGGCCGAGAACGGCCGGGCGGCGGTGGCCCTGGTCCGCACGACCCGGCCGGACGTGGTGCTGATGGACATCCGGATGCCCGAGCTCGACGGCATCGCCGCGCTGCGCCAGATCACCGCGGACCCGAGCTGTGCCGGCGTCCGGGTGATCATGCTGACGACCTTCGAGCTGGACGAGTACGTCTTCGACGCCCTGCAGGCCGGGGCCGCGGGGTTCCTGATCAAGGACAGTGAGCCCGTCGACATGCTGCGGGCGATCCGCCTGGTCGCCGCCGGGGAGTCACTGCTGTCGCCCTCGGTGACCCGCCGGGTGATCGCGTCCTTCACCACCCGTTCGGCGCTGCGCCGGCCCCATCCAAGGCTGGCCGAGCTGACCGAGCGGGAGCGTGAGGTGCTGGGGCTGATCGGCGAGGGGCTGAGCAACGCCGAGATCGCGGCCCGCCTGGTGGTCAGCCCGGCCACGGCTCGCACCCACGTCAGCCGGGCCATGGTCAAGCTCGGCGCCCGCGACCGCGCCCAGCTGGTGGTCATCGCCTACCAGTCCGGCCTGGTCCACTGAGCACTGTCGGAGGCGACCTCTAGCGTCGATCCCATGGGGGAGGAAGGGGCCTATGGTGAGTGTCATGAGCGCGGAGGCAGTAGGACTGCCGTTCGGTCGGCCACTGGGTCGGGCCGAGCTCGAGGCGATGCCCGATGACGGGCACCGCTACGAGCTCATCGACGGATCACTCGTCGTGACGCCGTCGCCGGTGCCCGAGCATCAAGGCAGCCTGCTCGAGCTGGCTGTGCTGCTGCGGGCGGCCTGCCCTCCCGAGCTCAAGGTCTACGTCGCCCCGTTCGATGTGGAGCTGGCGGTGGACACCATCGTCCAGCCGGACCTGCTCGTAACCCGTAGAGTGGATGTGAACCGGCGTGGCATCGCGGTCGCCCCACTGCTGGCTGTGGAGATCCTGAGTCCGAGCACCCGCAGGATCGACCTGATGCTGAAGCGATCCCGCTACGAGGCGGCGGGCTGCCTGTCTTACTGGGTGATCGACCCGCACGAGCCGAGCATCCTGGCGTGGGAGCTGCGGGACGGCGCGTACGCCGAGGTGGGCCGGGCGTCCGGCGGGGAGTCGCTGAGCCTGACGCAGCCCTTCCCGGTGACGGTCGTGCCCGCCCGCCTGCTCGACTGAACCAGCCGCCTCAGGCCAGCGGCAGCGGCGGCCGGCTCGGCAGCACCGCCGGGTCGACGCCCGCGGCGGTGATCTCGGCGACGATGAAGTCCACGACGGA
>CAXTVE010000073.1:0-11338 GCA_964247485.1 uncultured Propionibacteriaceae bacterium | reverse complement strand
ACCACTGGGCGGCGGTGCTCCCGGCCGTCCCGGTGGTGGCCCCGGTGGCCCGCCGCCCAGTGGTCGTGGCGGCCGTGGTGGCCGTGGCGGCACCCAGGGTGCGTTCGGTCGCGCCGGTGGCCCGGTCCGTCGGGGCCGCAAGTCCAAGCGGCAGCGCCGTCAAGAGTTCGACCAGATGCAGGCGCCGGAGATCGGTGGCGTCCGCGTCCGGCAGGGTGACGGGCAGAAGGTCCGGCTCGCCCGGGGGGCCTCGCTGACCGACCTGGCCGAGAAGATCGGCGCCGACGTCAGCTCGCTGGTCCAGGTGCTGTTCCATCTCGGTGAGATGGTGACCGCGACCCAGTCGGTGTCCGACGACACGCTGCAGGTGCTGGGCACGGAGCTCAACTACGACATCGAGGTCGTCTCGCCCGAGGACGAGGACCGCGAGCTGTTGGAGAGCTTCGGAATCGAGTTCGGCGAGGACGAGGGCGGCGACGAGGATCTCGCGGCCCGGCCGCCGGTGGTCACGGTGATGGGTCACGTCGACCACGGCAAGACCAAGCTGCTGGACGCCATCCGGAAGACCAACGTGGTCGCCGGGGAGGCCGGGGGCATCACCCAGGCCATCGGCGCCTACCAGGTGGCCACGACGGTCGACGGCCAGGACCGGGCGATCACCTTCATCGACACCCCCGGTCACGAGGCCTTCACCGCCATGCGGGCCCGGGGGGCCAAGTCGACCGACATCGCCGTGCTGGTGGTGGCGGCCGACGACGGCGTGATGCCGCAGACCATCGAGGCGCTGAACCACGCCCTGGCGGCCGACGTGCCGGTCGTGGTCGCGGTGAACAAGGTGGACAAGGTGGGGGCTGACCCGACCAAGGTGCGCTCCCAGCTGACCGAGTACGGGCTGGTGGCCGAGGAGTTCGGCGGCGACACGATGTTCGTCGACGTCTCCGCGGTGGCCCGGACCGGCCTGGACGACCTGCTCGAGGCGGTCGTGCTGACCGCTGACGCGGCGCTGGACCTGCGGGCCAACCCGGAGATGAAGGGGCAGGGCGTGGCCATCGAGGCCCACCTGGACAAGGGCCGCGGCCCGGTGGCGACGGTGCTGGTGCAGCGCGGCACGCTCAGGGTCGGCGACTCGATCGTGACCGGCCCGGCGCACGGCCGCGTACGCGCCCTGCTCGACGACCACGGCAACAACGTGGACGAGGCGCCGCCGTCGTTCCCGGTCCAGGTGCTCGGCCTGACGGCCGTGCCGGGGGCGGGGGACAGCTTCCTGGTGGTCGACGACGACCGCCGGGCTCGGCAGATCGCCGAGAAGCGCGCGGCTGGCCTGCGGGCGGCGGCGCAGGCGGCGGGTACGCGACGCAAGACCCTGGACCAGCTGTTCGAGCAGCTGGAGAAGGGCGAGACGCAGGAGCTGCGGCTCATCCTGAAGGGCGACGGCGCCGGCTCGGTCGAGGCCCTGGAGGACGCGCTGGCCAAGATCGACGTCGGCGACGAGGTCGGCCTGCGGGTCATCGACCGCGGGGTCGGTGCGATCACCGAGACCAACGTCAGCCTGGCGGCGGCCTCGGACGCGGTCATCATCGGCTTCAACGTCCGACCGCAGGGCAAGGCGACCGAGCTGGCCGAGCGCGAGGGCGTCGACATCCGCTACTACTCGGTGATCTACGGCGCGATCGACGAGATCGAGGCGGCGCTGAAGGGCATGCTCAAGCCGATCTACGAGGAGGCCACCCTCGGGCAGGCGGAGATCCGCGAGATCTTCCGCTCGTCCAAGGCGGGCATCATCGCGGGCTGCATGGTCATCGACGGCACCATCCGGCGCAACGCCAAGGCCCGGCTGCTGCGGGAGGGTGTCGTGCTGCACGAGAGCACGATCGCGTCGCTGCGGCGGGAGAAGGATGACGTCACCGAGGTCCGCGAGGGCTTCGAGTGCGGTATCACGGTCGCGAACTACTCCGACATCCGCAACGGCGACATCATCGAGACCTTCGAGATGCGCGAGAAGGCTCGGAGCTAAGCAGTAACGTCGGACAGCCTTACCATTGGTTAGACAATAACCGATGGTAAGGTTGTCCGATGGTTGCCACCTGGCCATCGGTCGGGTGGGAAGAGCGACCATGGCGCCACCCGGACCCGAACGCCTCGCGTCGTGCCCAGCTGCGCGCCAGCGGACCGTACCGGGCCGCCGTCCCCGCTCGGATCGCCGACCGTGAGCTGCCGGCTCTCGACGCAGCCACCCTCGTCGCTGCCGAGGACGCTGTCGCCGCGCTCGCCCGCTTCGACGGTGAGCACGGCGGGGTCGCCGCACCGTTCGCCTCGATCCTCCTGCGCAGCGAGAGCGCGTCGAGTTCTGAGATCGAACAGCTGACTGCCGGTCCCAAGGCGATCGCCCTGGCCGAGCTCGGGCTGCGCAGCGGTCAGAACGCGGGACTGATCGTGGCGAACCGCCGGGCCATGGAGGCGGCGATCGCCCTGGCCGGTGAGTTCGACGAGGATGCCATCCTGGCCACGCAGGAGGCGCTGTTGGGCGAGTCTCGCCCGGACCTCACCGGGCGTTGGCGGTCGACCCAGGTGTGGATCGGGTCGGGGTTCGCCAACAGCCCCCACGGGGCGTTCTTCGTGCCGCCGCACCACGAACGGGTCCCTGCCCTGATGAGCGACCTCGTCGTCTTCGCCCGGCGGGTCGACCTGCCCGCCCTGCCGCAGGTCGCGGTCGCGCATGCGCAGTTCGAGACCGTCCACCCCTTCCCGGACGGCAACGGACGGACCGGGCGGGCCCTGGTGCACGCCATGCTGCGGCGTTTCGGCATCACCCGGTCGGTGACGGTTCCGGTGTCGGCCGGTCTCCTCGGCGACGTCCGGGGCTACTTCGACGCGTTGACCGCCTACCGCGAGGGCGAGATCACCCCGATCGTCGTTGCCTTCCTGCACGCCGTGGAGGCAGCCATCGAGAACGGCCGGCAGGTCGTGCACGACGTCCTGGTCTTTCGCGAGGACGCCTACCAGCGGACGTCGGCCCGCCGCGGCTCGGCCGGCTGGCGGCTGGTCGACGTGCTCACCCAGCAACCGGTCATCACCGCCCAGGCCGCCGCCGCCGAGCTCGGTGTCACTCCGCAGAATGCCCAGGCGGGTATCGACCGGTTGGTCGGGGACGGGATCCTGAGCCAGGCCGGTGGCGGTCAGCGGTACCGGATCTACCAGGCTGAGGCGATGCTCGCGGCCCTGGACGCCTTCGCCCGGCGGGCGCGACGGGAGCGTCACCCGGGTAGGTGACGAGCCGTCCGGCCGGACAAGGCAGAATCGTCTGTCCGACGTCGAGGAGGAATTGAGACCATGGCATCGCCGCGCGTGCTCAAGCTGGCCGACCAGATCAAGGTGATCGTGGCCGAGATGCTCGAGCGGAGGATCAAGGACCCCCGGCTCGGGTTCATCACGGTCACCGACGTCCGGCTGACCGGGGACAGCCGGGAGGCGACGGTCTTCTACACCGTGCTGGGCAGCGACTCCGACCGGGCCGGCACGGCGGTCGCCCTGGCCTCGGCCACCGGCCTCATCCGCAGCGAGGTGGGCAAGCAGCTGGGGATGAAGTTCACCCCGACGGTGGCGTTCGTGCTGGACGCCGTGCCCGAGACCGCGCAGCAGATCGACGAGCTGCTGGCCAAGGCCCACGCCACCGACGCCCGGGTCGCCGAGCAGGCCGCGCAGTCCTCGTACGCGGGCGAACCCGACCCCTACAAGTCCGACGATGACGAGCCCGCCGACTGAGTCCGGCCTGGTCGTCTGCGACAAGCCCGCCGGCTGGACCTCCCACCAGGTCGTGGGCCGGCTCCGGCGGCTGCTCGGTACCCGCAAGGTCGGGCACGCCGGCACCCTCGACCCGATGGCCACCGGGGTGCTCGTCGTCGGGGTGAACCGGGCCACCCGCCTGCTCGGCCTGCTGGCCCTGGACGACAAGGTGTACGCG
The DNA here is from genome assembly GCA_964247485.1 of uncultured Propionibacteriaceae bacterium. Lineage (GTDB taxonomy): Bacteria > Actinomycetota > Actinomycetes > Propionibacteriales > Propionibacteriaceae > Microlunatus. The sequence goes on along the minus strand of CAXTVE010000073.1, from coordinate 7,377 downwards.
GCGACGATCCGGCTGGGCATGAGCACGGTCACCGACGACGCCGAGGGTGAGACGACGGCGGCCCCCGGGGCCGCGGGGCTGGACGCGGACGCGCTGGCGGGGGCGTTGGCCGACCTGACGGGGGAGATCAGCCAGGTGCCGTCCGCGGTGTCGGCGATCAAGGTCGACGGCGTACGCGCCTACGCCCGGGGCCGGGCCGGGCAGCAGGTCACCCTGGCGGCCCGGCCGGTCCGGGTGCGCCGGTTCGAGGTGCTGGGCCGTCGGGATGCCGTGGTCGACGAGGCCGCCGTGGTCGATCTCGACGTGGAGGTCGAGTGCTCGACCGGCACCTACGTCCGCGCCCTGGCCCGGGACCTGGGGGATGCGCTGGGCACCGGGGGACACCTGATCGCGTTGCGGCGGCTGCGGTCCGGGCCGTTCGCCCTCGCCGAGGCGGCTGTCCTCGGCGACGACCCGCCGCCGGTCCTACCGCTGGCCGATGCCGCCCGCCGCTGCTTCGCGGCGCTGACCGTCGACGAGGAGACCGAGCAGGCTGTGCGGTACGGCCGGCGGCTGCCGGGGCTGGTCCTGCCGGCGGACCGCACGGCCCTGTTCGCCGGGTCCGGTGACTTCCTGGCCCTGTACCGGCAACGATCCGGTGCCGCCGCCCCGGAGGCGGTCTTCGTCTAGCGTCGGCGCCACCGTCGGTCTGCCGTCCGTCTGGAGACGGAGGGGAGTCGTCACACCGCTCGAGTTCCGGCGATGATCAGTCCGACTCCGGCCGCGGCCAGCCCGATGACCAGGCTGAGCCCGCCGGCGTAGATCAGGTAGCGCAGCCGGTTGGGCTTGGCCGGGTCCCGGCCGAGGACACTGAGGAAGAAGCCGGCCGGCATCAGGATCGCGGCGTACAGCACCAGGTCCGGCAGCGGGGCCAACCAGCCGGGCAGGGCGACGTCGACGAGCAGCAGCCGCACCAGGAGCCCGAGGATGACCAGGACTCCCGCGTGGGCGTGGCCGGCACGGAAGTATGCCTGCTGCAGCTCGTTGGTGACGACCCTTCCGCCGACCACCTTGAGCAGGAAGGTTCCGCCCCAGGCGATGGTGATGACCACCAGCAGGACGACTCCGGTGGAGATGATATCAGGACCGGACATGGACGGGCTCCTGGGCAGGGGTGCGGGTGGGGATGGGCTGGTGCCGGCCGACGACGGGACCCATCAGTCCGCGACCTGGTCGGCCGGTCCGCCACGGTGCAGCAGCCCGGCGCTGCGCCGGGCCAGGCCCAGCAGGTCCCCGTCGGCCACCAGGACCTGGACCCCGGCACGGTCGAGGTTCCCGTTCAGGGCCAGGGTGGCCAGGCCGTGCACCAGCGACCAGCTCGCGATGACCGCAGCGGCCGCATCCTCCCGGGCCGGTCCCGGCAGCTCGTCCACCCCACGACGGAGCAGGGCGAACGTCGCGTCCATGGCCGAGGTCAGCCCAGGGTCGGTCTGGTCGAGCAGGGTCGGGGTGAACATCACCGTGAAGTGCGCCGGCCGGTCGATCGCGAACGCCACGTAGGCCACGCCGATGTCCAGGAACGAGCCGCCGTCGTCCCCGACCCGGTTCATCCGGGCCGCCAGTTCGCGGAACCCCTCGACGGCGACCGCGGTGAGCAGGCCCTGACGGCTGACGAAGTGGTGCCGGGGCGCGGTGTGGCTGACCCCCAGGTCGGCGGCCAAGGCTCGCAGGCTGAGGGCTTCCGGGCCATCGGTGGCGATGATCTGGACGGCCCGGTCCAGCACGGCCCGGCGCAGGTCGCCATGGTGGTAAGCACCGATCACGGCCTGACTATACACAGACAAGTTACCGCTGTATAGATCAACGCGGCCCGCAGCGGAGCAGAGCGGTCTGGTTGACTGGAGAACGCGATGACGGGCTTCGACCAGCGGATGAGTGTCGTGGTGATCGGCAACTTCGACGGGGTGCACCGCGGCCATCAGGCCCTGATCCGTGCCGCCCAGGTCAGCGAGCCCGACGCCCGGCTGGTCGCGGTCACCTTCTGGCCGCACCCGATGACCGTCGTCCGCCCCGACCAGGCGCCGCCGCTGCTGACGTCGCTGGACCAGCGCCGCGAGCTGCTGTACGCCGCCGGGGTCGAGGAGGTCGTGGTCGTCGAGTTCACCCCGGAGGTCGCCGGCTGGAGCCCGAGGGAGTTCGTCGACGCAGTGCTGCGGCCGCTGCGGCCGCGCCGGGTCGTGGTGGGGGAGAACTTCCGTTTCGGCTTCCGGGCCTCGGGCGACGTCGACACGCTGGCCGAGCTGGGGCGGGGCAGCTTCGAGGTGCTCGCGCTGCCCCTGGTCAGCGACGGCCTCCAGCCGAGCTCGTCGACGGCGATCCGGCACGCGGTGGCCGAGGGGGACTTCGGGCGGGTGCGAGAGCTGAGCGACACGCCGTTCCGGGTCACCGGGGTGGTGGTCCGCGGGGACCAGCGGGGCCGCGAGCTGGGTTATCCGACGGCCAACATCCCCGTCGAGCCCGGGGTGGCCGTCCCCGCCGACGGGGTCTACGCCGGCTGGCTGACCCGGCTCGACGAGCCCGACGCGCCCCGTTGGCCCGCCGCGATCTCGGTGGGCACCAACCCGACCTTCGACGGTGTCGAGCGCCGCGTCGAGGCGTACGTGCTCGACCGGGACGATCTGGAGCTCTACGGGATCGAGGTGGCGATCGAGTTCTACCTCCGGCTCCGCGGCCAGGTTCGATACGCCGGCCGCGAGGCGCTGATCCTCCAGATGCACACCGACGTGGAGCAGACGCGGCACCTGCTGCGCGCGGCCTGACCCGGGCTCAGCCTCTCGCCCGGACCGCCTCGCCGGTGGTGATGGTGATCAGCGGCGCGTAGAGCGCCATGGCGTCCAGGGCGCGCTGGTGGTCGGCGTCGCTGAGGCCGGCGCAGGCATCGGCCACCACCCTCACCGTCCGGCCCGCGTCGGCCGCGGCCAGGGCCGTCGACAGCACGCAGCAGTCGGTCGACACCCCGGTCAGCACCAGCGGCGCGTCGGGGCCGACCACCGCGGCCAGGTCGGCGCCCCACTTGCCGAAGGTCGGCGCACTGACCACCGGGCTGCCGAGCCCGGAGAACGGGGGCACCAGGTCGTAGAGCGGGTCGGTGGCGGGCACGCGGGCGAAGGGCCAGTCGGCGTAGTAATCCGCCCAGGCCCCGCTCGGCACCGCCGGAGCGACGAACCGGGTGCAGACGACCTGGCCCGCGAAGGCGGGCAGCAGGGCCTCGGTCGCCGCAGCGGCGCGGGCGAAGTCCGGCGTACACCAGGGGCTGGCCGGATCGGCGAAGACCACCTGGAGGTCGACGGCGACCAACCACGGCTCACTCACGCCGGAGTCGACTCCTGGGCCCGGATGGCCGAGCGGGACAGCAGCAGGGTGCCGATGAACCCGACCAGCAGGGAGAGCAGCACCCCCAGGTTCGCGTACGCCCACGCGCCCTCTCGGCCGCCCAGCGGACCGAGCAGGTAGCCCTGCCAGCCCAGCCAGGGTGCAGCGGCGTTGGTCACCAGGCCCCAGCCCAGCAGGGTGCCCAGCGCGACCAGACCGACGGCGGTCCAGCGCACACTGCCGTAGCGACCGGCCGCGTCGTAGAGGTCGGCCTCGGCGTAGTCCCGCCGGCGGAGCGCGACCTCGGCGACGAAGATGCCGCACCACGCGGCGATCGGCACCCCGAGGGTGATCAGGAACCCCTGGAAGGGGCCGAGGAAGTCGGTGGCGAAGAACACCACGTAGATCGCGCCGAGGGTCATCAGCACCCCGTCGATGCCGGCGGCGACGTAGCGGGGCACGTTCAGCCCGGCGCTGAGCAGCGCCAGCCCCGAGGAGTAGATGTCGAGCACCGCGCCGCCGACCAGGCCGAGGACGGCGACCAAGGCGAACGGCACCAGGAACCAGGTGGGCAGAGCCGTGGCCAGCGCCCCGATGGGGTCGGCCGCGATGTCCTCGCTCAGCGTGGCCGACGAACCGGCCAGCAGCAGCCCGAAGATCAGCAGGAGCACCGGCGCGAGCGAGCAGCCGAGGACCGTCCACCCGACCACCGCGCCGCTCGAGGCCGAGCGGGGTAGATATCGGGAGTAGTCGGCGGCGGCGTTCACCCAGCCGAGGCCGAAGCCGGACATCATGAAGACCAGGCCCCCGACGACGGCGGGGAAGGGCCCGGCGGGCAGGGCGCCGACCGCGGCCAGGTCGACCGAGGGCAGCACCAGCACGACGTAGACCAGGGTGAGGGCCGCCGTGACGATCGTGATGACGGTCTGCAGCCGCATGATCAGCGCGAAGCCGACCACGCCGGCCAGCACGATCAGCCCGGCAATGACGACCAGAGCGACCAGCTTGGTGGTGACCCCGCCGCCCAGGCCGAGCCGGGTCAGCACGGTGGCGGTGGCCAGCACGGCCAACGAGGCCAGCACCGTCTCCCAGCCCAGGGTGAGCAGCCAGGACAGCGCCGACGGGAGACGGTTGCCGTGCACCCCGAAGGCGGCCCGGCTGAGCACCATGGTCGGCGCGGAGCCCCGCTTGCCGGCCAGCGACACCACCCCGCAGAGGACGAAGGAGGCGACGATGCCGACCACCCCGATGGTCACCGCCTGGGCGAACGAGACGCCGAAGCCGAGCAGGAACGCCCCGTAGCTGATCCCGAAGACGCTGACGTTGGCGGCGAACCACGGCCAGAACAGGCTGCGTGGCCGGCCGCGGCGCTCGGACTGCGGGATGGGGTTGAGCGCGTTGAGCTCCACGCCCAGGCCGCGTCCGGTCCCCGTTGCGGCACGGGCGGTGTTGGTGGTCGCCATGGCCCGAGCGTAGGACGCGGCACCGACAAGCGCGACGATTGGCAGGTCGCTCGGGGGCACTGGTAGATTGAGCCTGCCGTAGAGCGGCCGCGGACCACCAAGAGCTCCCAGTCACACCGTGTGAATCGCCCCGGAGGGGTTGCGGGGGCGCCGCGCAACGAGACACCGGGAGGAAACAGTGTCGATCGACGCTGCCGAGAAGAAGAAGGTCATCGCCGAGTACGCGACCGGCGAGGGCGACACGGGTTCTCCCGAGGTCCAGGTGGCCATCCTGACGAAGCGGATCGCTCACCTGACCGAGCACCTCAAGGAGCACAAGCACGACCACCACAGTCGTCGTGGCCTGATGCTCCTGGTCGGTCAGCGCCGGCGCCTGCTGAACTACGTGGCCAAGACCGACATCGAGCGCTACCGCTCGCTGATCGAGCGGCTCGGCCTACGCCGGTAGCTGCACCCGTCGGCCGGTGCGTCGCAAAGGCGCGCCCGCCGCGTACGACCCACAACTGAACACATCATCCAGACCGAGAGCATCCCGCCCGCGACAGACGCAGCCCGAGAGGTTTCGGTCCTCGGTAGTGGTTCTCGGGAGGCCGCCGACGGCGGCTGGCCCGCGGACCTCGATCAAGGACCGACTTCGAGAGTCAGGTCGAGCGCGTGTCTGGGGTTCGGATGTGATCGAACATCCCGCGCGTCGCGGCTCCGCCGCCGCGCCAAGAAAGGAATCCCGTGGAGGGACCAGACCTGCAGTACACCGAGGCGATCATTGACAACGGTGCCCATGGGCGTCACGTGGTTCGCTTCGAGACGGGCCTGCTGGCCCGTCAGGCCGCCGGATCGGCGGCCGTCTACCTGGACGAGGACACGATGGTGCTCTCGGCCACGACCGCCCAGAGCAAGCCGCGCGACGCTATCGACTTCTTCCCGCTGACCGTGGACGTCGAGGAGCGGATGTACGCCCTGGGCCGGATCCCCGGCTCGTTCTTCCGCCGGGAGGGCCGCCCGTCCGAAGGCGCGATCCTCACCTGTCGGCTGATCGACCGGCCGCTGCGGCCACTGTTCGTCAAGGGCCTGCGCAACGAGGTCCAGGTCGTCGTCACCGTGATGGCGCTCAATCCCAACAAGGTCTACGACGTGGTCGCCATCAACGCGGCCTCGCTGTCCACCCAGCTGGCCGGCCTGCCGTTCACCGGTCCCGTCGGCGGCGTCCGCGTCGCGCTCATCGAGGGCCAGTGGGTCGGCTTCCCCGACGTGGACCAGCTGGAGCGGGCCACGTTCGACATGGTGGTCGCCGGCCGGGTGACCGCCGGTGGCGAGGTCGCGATCGCGATGGTCGAGGCGGAGTCCACCGAGCACACGTGGGACCTGGTCCGGGCCGGGCAGACCGCGCCGACCGAGGAGGTCGTCGCCGCGGGGCTGGAGGCGGCCAAGCCGTTCATCGCCGCGCTCTGCGACGCCCAGGCCGAGCTGGCCGCCCGGTTCCCGAAGCCGACGGCGGAGTTCCCGGTCTTCCTGGACTACTCCGACGACGTCTACGCCGCAGTCACCGAGGCCGCCGGCACCGATCTGTCCGGGGTCATGTCCATCGCCGACAAGCAGGAGCGCGAGGAGGCGACCGAGACCCTCAAGGCGCGTGTCGTCGCCCAGGTGGGGCCGGACTTCGAGGGCCGGGAGAAGGAGGTCAGCGGGGCTTTCCGCGCGCTGACCAAGAAGCTCGTCCGGCAGCGGATCCTGACTGACGGGGCGCGCATCGACGGCCGCGGCGTGAGTGACATCCGCACGCTGTCCGCCGAGGTCGGCGTGGTGCCGCGGGTGCACGGTTCGGCGCTGTTCCAGCGCGGCGAGACCCAGATCCTGGGAATCAGCACGCTGAACATGCTGGGCATGGAGCAGAAGCTCGACACGCTGGCGCCGGAGACGAGCAAGCGCTACATGCACAACTACAACTTCCCGCCCTACTCGACCGGGGAGACCGGCCGGGTCGGCTCGCCGAAGCGGCGGGAGATCGGCCACGGCGCGCTCGCCGAGCGGGCCCTGGTGCCGGTGCTGCCGACGCGGGAGGAGTTCCCGTACGCCATCCGGCAGGTCTCGGAGGCGCTCGGCTCCAACGGCTCCACCTCGATGGGCTCGGTGTGCGCGTCGACCCTGGCCCTGCTGAACGCCGGGGTGCCGTTGCGTGCGCCGGTCGCCGGCATCGCCATGGGGCTGGTCTCGGACACGGTGGACGGGGAGACCCGTTACGTGGCCCTGACCGACATCCTGGGTGCGGAGGACGCGTTCGGCGACATGGACTTCAAGGTCGCCGGCACGTCGGAGTTCATCACCGCGTTGCAGCTGGACACCAAGCTCGACGGGGTCCCGGCCTCGGTGCTGGCCCAGGCCCTGACCCAGGCGAAGGACGCCCGGACCACGCTGCTCGAGGTGATGAACGAGGCCATCGACCGGCCGGACGAGATGAGCGTCTACGCCCCGCGCATCATCACCATCACCATCCCGGTCGACAAGATCGGTGAGGTGATCGGGCCCAAGGGCAAGGTGATCAACCAGATCCAGGACGACACCGGCG
>CAXTVE010000072.1:11129-11529 GCA_964247485.1 uncultured Propionibacteriaceae bacterium | reverse complement strand
TCGCGGCGGACGTGATCGTGATGCCGCGCTCCTGCTCCTGCTCCATCCAGTCCATCGTGGCGGCGCCCTCGTGGACCTCGCCGATCTTGTAGTTGATGCCGGTGTAGAACAGGATGCGCTCGGTCGTCGTGGTCTTGCCCGCGTCGATGTGGGCCATGATCCCGATGTTGCGGACCTTGGACAGGTCGGTCTTGATGTCGACAGCCATGAAGGTGGCTACTCAACCTCTCGTGTGTGCTCGTGTGCCGTGGTTCACAGGAGTCAGCAACGCGAGCGCGCTGCTGATTCCCGTGAGCAGGTGAAGAAAGGGGCGTCCGGACGACCGCTGGGTCACCAGCGGTAGTGCGCGAACGCCTTGTTGGCCTCGGCCATCTTGTGGGTGTCCTCGCGGCGCTTGACC
>CAXTVE010000072.1:0-11119 GCA_964247485.1 uncultured Propionibacteriaceae bacterium | reverse complement strand
GGTCGATGTGGGCCATGATCCCGATGTTGCGGACCTTGGAGAGGTCGGTCTTGATGTCGACAGCCATGACTGTGTCTGCGTTCTCTCTGAGAGTCAGCGTCAGCCGTCGCTGTGGCGACGCCGGACGTCAGACAACTCGGTGGTAAAGGGGGTGGGGTTACCAGCGGTAGTGGGCGAAGGCGCGGTTGGCCTCGGCCATCTTGTGCGTGTCCTCGCGGCGCTTGACCGCGGCCCCGAGCCCGTTGGAGGCGTCGAGGATCTCGTTCATGAGCCGCTCGGACATGGTCTTCTCGCGGCGCTGGCGGGCGAAGCTGACCAGCCAGCGCATGGCCAGCGTGGTCGACCGGGCCGGCTTGACCTCCACCGGCACCTGGTACGTCGCGCCACCGACCCGGCGGCTCTTGACCTCCAGGGCGGGCTTGACGTTGTCCAGCGCCCGCTTCAGCGTCTGCACCGGGTCGATCCCGGTCTTGGTCCGGGTGCCCTCCATCGCCGTATAGACAATGCCCTGGGCGATCGTTTTCTTCCCGTCCAGCAGGATCTTGCTGACGAGCTGGGTCACCACCGGCGCCCCGTAGACCCGGTCGGCGGGCAGCGGTCGCTTCGGCGCGGGGCCCTTGCGCGGCATTACTTCTCCTTCTTCGCGCCGTAGCGGCTGCGAGCCTGCTTGCGGTTCTTCACGCCCTGGGTGTCGAGCGAGCCGCGGATGATCTTGTAGCGGACACCGGGCAGGTCCTTCACCCGGCCGCCGCGGACGAGCACCATCGAGTGCTCCTGCAGGTTGTGCCCCATCCCGGGGATGTAGGCGGTGACCTCGACCCCCGAGGACAGCCGGACACGGGCGACCTTGCGCAGCGCGGAGTTCGGCTTCTTCGGGGTCGTCGTGTACACCCGCGTGCACACCCCACGTCGCTGGGGCGAACCCTTGAGCGCCGGCGTCTTGGTCTTGCTGACCTTGTCCTCGCGGCCCTTGCGGACCAGCTGGTTGATCGTGGGCACCGCTTGCTGTCTCTTTTCTGCTGCGAGAGTTGGGATGTACACACCGCCAAGGTCGAGAATCGGGGCGCGCACGAAGGTCGGGCAAAGCCCGAACACAAGGGCCAAGGCTACCCGGCGTACGCAGGGCGGTCAAAGCCGATGCCGCGGCGTACGCGGCCCGCCGCCCTGCTGAGTTCCAGGAGAGCAGCGGCGGGTGTCAGGCGCCGGCGGCCTCACTGATGGAGGCGTACGCGGCGTCGTCCAGCTCGAGCCCGGCGGCGGCCATGTTCTCCTCCAGGTGGGCCACCGAACCGGTACCCGGAATCGGCAGCATCACCGGGGAGCGCTTGAGCAGCCAGGCCAGGGCGACCGCGGCGGACGTCGCGCCGAGCTGCTCCGCCACCTGGGCCACGGGCCCGCCGGGCGCGGCGAGCTCGCCGGCCGAGATCGGCGCCCAGGGCAGGAAGGCGATGCCGTGCTCGGTGCAGTGGTCGAGCACGTCGGTGGAGCTGGTGTCGGTCAGGTTGTAGCGGTTCTGCACGCTCGCCACCGTGAAGTACTCGCCGGCCTGGCCGATCTCGGCCACGCTGACGTTGGACAAGCCCAGGGCGCCGACGAGGCCTTCCCGCTGCAGGTCGGCCAGCACCCCGAACTGCTCCGCCGCCGGCACGTCCGGGTCGATGCGGTGGAGCTGGAGCAGGTCCAGCCGCTCCACGCGCAGCTTGCGGAGGCTCTCCTGGGCCCGCCGGCGGAGGCGCTCCGGCCGGCCGGCGGAGGGCCACTGACCCGGACCGGTCCGGTCCAGCCCCACCTTGGTGCCGATCCGTACGCCTTCGGGGTAGGGGTGCAGCGCCTCGGCGAGGATCTCCTCGCTGACGTCCGGGCCGTACGCGTCGGCGGTGTCGATGAACGTGACGCCGAGCTCCACCGCCCGCCGGGCCACCCGGACGGCTTCGGCCCGGTCGGCCGGCTCACCCCAGATGCCCGGGCCGGTGAGCCGCATGGCGCCGAAGCCGAGCCGGTACACCGGCCCCAGGTCGGCGATCTCGAAGGTTCCACTCTGCTGGGCGATGGTCATGCTGGCCACAACCCGCGTGCGCCCCGCCGCTATTCCGCCTCGGCCCGGGCCAGGAAGCGTTCCGCGTCGATTCGGGTGGTGGCCGGCAGGTCGTCGCCGGCGGCCAGCAGCCGGGGCAGCAGGTCCCGCTCGGTCATCAGCGACCGGAAGAACAGGCTGATCGTGACGTCGTGGTCGGGCCGATGCAGCACCTCGATCGGGTCGCCGGCCGCGATCGTGCCCGGCCGGGCCACGCGCAGGTAGGCCCCGGGCCGACCCTCGGCGGTGAATCGCTTGATCCAGCCCCGCTCCCCCAGCCAGCCGGCGAACGTCGCGCACGGGGTCCGCGGCGAGGTGACCACCAGCTCGACCTCGGCGCCCACCCGCCAGCGCTCGCCGACCAGTGCGGTGTTCACGTCGATGCCGGCCGTGGTCAGGTTCTCACCGAAGATCCCGTTCGGCAGCTCCCGACCCAGCTGCGCGGCCCAGTGGTCGAGGTCCTCGCGCGGGAACGCATACACCGCCTGGTCGTGGCCGCCGTGGTGCTTGCCGTCGCCAATGTGATCGCCGACCAGCCCGCTGCCGAGGCCCACTCGCTTCGCCCCGGGGTCACGCACCTCGACCGGCCCGTCCACCGGCACCTTGCCGATGCCGCTGGTCCGGACCAGCCGCTTGTGGGGGTTCGGTCGAGGACGGCCGACGTTGACCGAGAGCGCGATTGCCACCCGACCAGGCTACGGCGGCCACCGGCCGCGCCCCTGCTGTGCGTCTGCTGTGGCCTGTTGTGCGGCCCGTGTGAATGCCGTCCGAGCTGTCCGGATCAGCGGATCCGCTCCCTAGCCTGGGTACAACCCACCACGAGGAGAGCTAACCGAGATGCGCGTCGACCACCGCGAGCCCGACCTGGAGAACCACGACCGCGGCCTGGACTGGGACCTGCCGCGGCTGCTGCAACGGCGCGGCCTGCTGAAGATGGTCGTCGGAGCTGGGCTGGCCGGCGCCGGCCTGGTCACCCTCGGTGCCTGCGCCGACGGCACCTCGACCAGCAGCACCTCGGCCACCCCCGGGTCGGACGGGTCCCCGCAGGGCGCACCCGACGGTCGCCCCGGCGGACCGCCGCCGGGCGGGGCGGGCGCACCGGAGAGCAACCAGACCAGCGACACCGCCAACGGCGAGCTCCCGGAGGAGACCGCCGGCCCCTACCCCGGCGACGGGTCGAACGGGGCCAACGTGCTCACCGAGAGCGGCGTGGTCCGCAGCGACCTCACGTCCAGCTTCGGCTCCTCGACCACCAGGGCCGAGGGGGTGCCCCTGAGCATCACCATGACGATTCTCGAGTTCGCCAAGGACAAGCAGCCCTACGCCGGCGCCGCGGTCTATCTGTGGCACTGCGACCGGGCGGGACAGTACTCGCTCTACTCGCAGGCGGTCACCGGCGAGAACTATCTGCGCGGCGTGCAGGAGACCGACGCGAAGGGCCAGGTGCGCTTCACCACGATCTTCCCGGCCTGCTACGACGGCCGCTGGCCGCACATCCACTTCGAGGTCTACCCCAGCCTGGCCAAGGCGACGAACAGCAGCAGCAAGGTGGCCACGTCGCAGATGGCCCTGACCGAGGAGGCCAGCACGGCCGTCTACGCGACCAGCGGCTACGAGGCCAGCGTGCAGAACCTGAGCCGGGTCAGCCTGGACTCCGACAACGTGTTCGGCGACGGCTACGACCTGCAGATCCCCAAGATCACCGGCGACCCGACGGCGGGCTACACCCTCAACTTCACCTGCGCGGTCTGAGTCATTGTTCCCGTCGCACCTTCGCATTCGCCCGACTGCCGCCAGTCCACGAGCGTCGGGAATCGCGCGCCGACGAGCGGAGGAGCGATGAGCGAACGCGCTTCTTGTTCGCGAGGAGTGACGACGTCGTCGGGGGTAGAGCGCGATGCGCGAGTGGACAGCCGAACAGACACAGGGCCGGTCCCCCCGAGGAACCGGCCCTGTGTACGTCTACCGAACCGTCAGCCCTCGGTGAGGGGCTTCAGGGTCGGGTCGTTCGCGTACTCCTCGGCGGCGTTCTCCTTGGTGACGATCTTCGGCTCGAGCAGGTTGGCCGGGACCACCTTGACGCCGTTGTTGTACTGCTTGGTGTCGGTCACCTCCGGCTCGCCCCCGGTCTGCAGCGCGTTGATCATCTCGAGGGTCTTGGCCACCAGGTTGCGGGTGTCCTTGTTGATGGTCGAGTACTGCTCGCCCTTCATGATCGACTTGACCGACTCCACCTCGGAGTCCTGTCCGGTGATCACCGGGACCGGCTTGCCGGCGCTCTTCACCGCGGCGATGACCGCGCGGGCCAGGGTGTCGTTCGGCGACAGCACGCCGTCCAGGTCGGCACTGGTGTAGTTCGCCGAGAGCAGGGTGTCGGCGCGCTTCTGCGCGTTCTCGGCCTTCCAGCCCTGGGTGACGACCTGGTTGAAGTCGGTCTGACCCGAGGCGATCTTGAGCGTGCCGTCGTCGATCTTCGGCTTGAGCACGTCCATCGCGCCGTCGAAGAACACCTGGGCGTTGGCGTCGTCGGGGGACCCGGCGAACAGCTCGATGTTGTACGGCCCGCTGGGCTTCTTCTTGGCCATGCCTTCGAGCAGCGCCGTGCCCTGGAGCTGGCCGACCTTGCGGTTGTCGTAGGCCACGTAGTAGTCGACGGCCTCGGTGTTCTTCAGCAGCCGGTCGTACGCGATCACGGTCGCGCCGGCGTCCTTGGCCGCCTTGACCTGCGTGCCGAGCTGGGAGCCGTCGATGGCCCCGACCACGATCACCTTGGCGCCCTTGGTCACCATCGAGCTGATCTGGTTCTGCTGCTCGGTGACGCCGCCGTTGGCGAACTGCACCTGGCCCGTGTAGCCGGCCCCGCCGAGTCCGTCGTTGAACAGCTTCTCGGCGAGCACCCAGTTCTCGGAGGTCTTCTGCGGCAGCGCCACCCCGATCAGGGACTCCTTGGGGAACCCGGCCGCGGGAGCCGAACCCCCAGCACCCGGGTCGGCCGTCTCCTGCCGGCCGCAGCCGGCCAGGGCCAGTGCCGCGACAGCGGCACCGACGGCGATCATCCGTACGGTCTTCCTCATCAGTTCTTCTTTCGGTTGGTGTTGGACAAATCTATGGGGGGGCGACCTCATGCCCCCGCGGGTTCCCCGTCGCTAGCGCTCCGGAGAACGTCTCGTGGGGTCAGGACTCGCTGTGGATCAGCTCGGAGGTGTCCTTGCGGGTCGCCTCGGTAGTGACCGAGGGCGGGGCGCCCGGGTCGGTCGGCTTGTCGCGCCCGACGAACCGGCTGGTCAGCAGGCCGATGATGGACGGCCGGCCCTGGCGCTTGTTGTAGACGTCGAACGCGACCGCAATCAGCAGCACCAGACCCTTGATGATCTGGGTCAGGTCGGCGCCCACACCGAGCAGCTGCAGGCCGTTGTTCAGCACCGCCATGACCAGACCGCCGATGATCGACCCGACGACGGTGCCGACCCCGCCGCTCACCGCCGCACCGCCGATGAACACCGCCGCGATGGCGTCCAGCTCCCAGCCGACCCCGTCGAACGGGCCCGAGCCGGTGGAGCGGCCGACGAAGATCATCCCGGCCAGCGCCGACAGGATCGCCATGTTCATCATCACCAGGAAGTCGATCCGCTTGCTCCGCACCCCGGACAGGTCCGCGGCGTGCCGGTTGCCGCCCACGGCGTACACGTGCCGGCCGGCGATCGTCTTGGTCGAGATGAAGCCGTAGATGAGCACCAGCACGCCCAGGATCAGTCCCGGGATGGGGAACGAGGTCCCCGGCCGGCCGGTCGCGAACAGGTTGGTGGCGTAGAGCAGCACCGCCACCAGCAGGCCGGTCTTCACCAGGTCCACCCACAGCGGCGGCGGGGTGGCCCCGATCTTGCGATCGCTCTGCCGGCGCCGCACCATCAGGTAGATCACCGCGGCCACGGCGAGGAACCCGATCAGCAGGGTCAGGTTGTTGAACCCGGTGTTCGGCCCGACCTCGGGCAGGTAGCCGGCACCGAGGTACTGGAACTCCTCCGAGACCGGGATGGTGTTCGACTTGCCGACGAACTGGTTGGCGCCGCGGAACAGCAGCATGCCGGCCAGCGTGACGATGAAGGCCGGGATGCCCACGTACGCGACCCAGAACCCCTGCCAGGCGCCGATCAGCGCCCCCAGGGCCAGGCCGATCAGCACGCCCGCCCACCACGGCAGGCTGAGGTCGCGCATGGTGACCGCCACGACGATGCCGGCGAACGCGGCGATGGAGCCCACCGAGAGGTCGATGTGCCCGGCGATGATCACCAGCACCATGCCGATGGCCAGGATCAGGATGTAGGCGTTTCCGTTGAACAGGTTCTGCACGTTGGTCGGCGTCAGCACGAAGCCACCGGTGCGGACCTGGAAGAACAGGATCAGCGCGACCAGCGCGAAGATCATCCCGAACTGGCGGGTGTTGCCGCTGAAGAGCTGCTTCAGTGCGTCCATGGTCTCGGTCCTCTAGTTCCTCAGGCGGACTTCTTGGCGGCGGAGGTCATCAGTCTCATCAGGCTCTCCTGGGTGGCCTCGGACTTGTCCACCACGGCCGTGATGGCGCCCTCGAAGATGGTGTAGATGCGGTCGGAGATGCCGAGCAGCTCGGGCAGCTCTGAGGAGATCACGATGACCCCCTTGCCCTGGTCGGCCAGTCGCTGGATGATCCCGTAGATCTCGTACTTGGCCCCGACGTCGATGCCCCGGGTGGGCTCGTCCAGGATCAGCAGGTCCGGGTCGGTGAACAGCCACTTGGCCAGCACGACCTTCTGCTGGTTGCCGCCGGAGAGCTTCATCACCCCCTCGTTGACCGAGGGCGTCTTGGTCCGCAGCTGCTTGCGGTAGTCCTCGGCGACCCGGTACTCCTCGCGGTCGTCGACGACGAGCCCCCGGGTCACCTTCTGCAGCGCCGCGGCGACCGTGGTGGTCTTGATGTCGTCGAGCAGGTTCAGGCCGAGGGACTTGCGGTCCTCCGTCACGTACGCCAGCCCGGCGTCGATCGCCTCGGGGATGGAGCGGACCTGGATCTCACGACCGTTCTTGAGCACGGTGCCGCTGACGTAGCTGCCGTAACTGCGCCCGAACAACGACCGGGCCAGCTCCGTACGCCCCGCCCCCATCAGCCCGGCGAAGCCGACGATCTCGCCCCGGCGGACGAAGAAGCTGGAGTTCTTGCAGACCAGCCGGTCCGGCACGTTGGGGTGTCGGACGGTCCAGTCCCGGACCTCGAAGAGCAGCTCCCCGACGTTGGGGGTGTGGTCGGGGAACCGGCTCTCCAGGGACCGGCCGACCATGCCCTTGATGATCCGGTCCTCATCGATGCCGCCCTGCGACACGTCCAGGGTCTCGATCGACTTCCCGTCGCGGATGATCGTGATCGAGTCGGCGATCTGCTCGATCTCGTTCAGCTTGTGGCTGATCATGATGCAGGTCACGCCGTGGTCGCGCAGCAGGCGCATCAAGCCCAGCAGGTGCTGGGAGTCGGTCTCGTTGAGGGCGGCGGTGGGCTCGTCCAGGATCAGCAGCTTCACCGACTTGGACATCGCCTTCGCGATCTCGACCAGCTGCTGCTTGCCGACCCCGATGTCCTTGATCTTGGTGTCGGGGTCCTCGGTGAGGCCGACCCGCTGCAGCAGCTCGCGGGCCGCGGCCCGCGCCCGCACCCAGTCGATCACCCCGCCCCGGGCCGGCTCGTTGCCCAGGAAGATGTTCTCCGCGATGGACAGCTCGGGGATCAGCGCCAGCTCCTGGTGGATGATCACGATCCCGGCGTGCTCGCTGTCGCGGATGTTGCGGAACTGGCTCTCTGCGCCCTGATAGCGGATCGAGCCGGAGTAGCTGCCGTAGGGCCAGACGCCGGACAGCACCTTCATCAGGGTCGACTTGCCCGCCCCGTTCTCGCCGCAGATGGCGTGGATCTCGCCCTCGCGGACCACCAGGCTGACGTTCGAGAGCGCCTTGACGCCCGGGAACTCCTTGGTGATGTCGTTCATCTCCAGCAGGACGGGCGCGTCAGACAGGCCCACCGGTGAGCTCGCGGGTGGCGAGGGCGCCATGCAGTCGACTCCTGTGTCGTGGGTGGCAGTCCCGCCGCGCAGAGTGCGGCCGGCGATCGTGTGACCGGTCACATTGAAACCCAACCGGACCCGCCCGTCAACCGTTCTGTTCAGGTGTTTCTCAAGTCGAGATGGAACGAGCACCCGTCGAACCACGAACCACCAGCACCGGCGCGAGCGGCGCGCCGAGGTCGACGACCTGCTTCTCGCCGGCCCGCAGCAGGCGCTCCACGCACAGCCGGCCCAGCCGCTGGAAGTCCTGTCGGACGGTGGTCAGCGGCGGCCAGTAGTGCGCCGCCTCCGGCACGTCGTCGAAGCCGACCACACTGATGTCGCGGGGCACGTCCAGGCCGGCGTCCCGGAAGGCGTGCAGCAACCCGATGGCCATCTGGTCGTTGGCCGCGAAGACCGCGCTGACGTCGCAGGTCCGGACCAGCTCACGTCCCGCGTAGTAGCCGAAGTCCGCGGTCCAGTCCCCCAGGATCGGCGGCGCGACCGGTACGTCCGCCTCGATCATCTCGTCCAGGTAGCCCTGCATCCGTGCCTCGGCCTCGATCCAGTCCTGGGGTCCGGCCAGGTGGTAGATGTCGCGGTGACCGAGGTCGAGCAGGTGCCGGGTGGCGGCCCGGGCGCCGGCCACCTGGTCCACGAACAGCGCGTGCGGGTCGTCCTGGTTGCGGGCGTGCAGCATCACGTAGGGCAGGTCGAGCGCCAGCTCGTCGATCACCCGGAGGATCTTGGTCTGCGGCGCGATGATCACCAGCCCACCCACCTGCTGTCGGACCTGCAGCTCGAGCGCCTCGCGGATGGCGCCTGGGGTGTTGGAGGTCAGGTTGGTGGTGTTGACCAGGTAGCCCGCGGCCTGGGCCGCGGTCTCGATGCCCTGGATCGCCGCCGCCGGGCCGTACTGCGTGCGCTGGAAGGCCAGCACGCCGATGGTCTGCGACCGGTTGGCGCCGAGCGCCTGGGCGACCCGGTTGGGCCGGTACTGCAGCTGGTCGATGACGGCCTGCACCCGGTCCCGGGTCTCCGGACGCAGACTCGGGTGGGAGTTGATCACCCGGGACACGGTCTGCCGGGACACCCCGGCGATGCGGGCCACGTCACGGATGCTCGCCAGCTGGCGCGGCGGCACCTCAGGACTGGACACAGCACCCACCCTCCGACTCGTGTACGCAGGATTTCCCGGGGCAGCCCGCTGCGTCAAGACAGGTGGGCCCCGACGCCGGCCCACCCGTAAGTCGCCGTCACGACTCGCCGGCGGCCCCCATCAGGTGCCGGAGCATGAGCTGTTGCAGCCGGACGAAGCCGAAGCCGCGCCCGTTGAAGTAGGGCTCCGGCTCGAAGTCCTCGTACGCGCTCCGGTCGGCGATCAGCTCGGCAAAGCCCTCCCCGTCGTTCAGGGTGGGTTGGGAGAGCTCGGCGACGCGGGCGGCGGCGAGCGCCTGCTGGACCTCCGGATCGGCGCGGAACGCTGCTGCGCGCTGCTTGAGGAGCAGGTACATCTCCATGTTGGCGGCCGCCGAGGCCCACACGCCGTCGTAGTCCTCGGTCCGCGACGGCTTGTAGTCGAAGTGCCGCGGGCCGTCGTACGCCCGGCCGCCGCCCGGACCGCCGTGCTCCAGCAGGTCGACCAGGGAGAAGGCGTTCTGCAGGTCGCCGTGGCCGAAGACCAGGTCCTGGTCGAACTTGATCGAGCGCTGCCCGTTCAGGTCGATGTGGAACAGCTTGCCGGCGTCCAGGGCCTGCGCGATGCCGTGGGTGAAGTTCAGCCCGGCCATCTGCTCGTGCCCCACCTCGGGGTTGACCCCGAACAGCTCGGGTGAGTCCAGCGTCTCGATGAACGCCAGCGCGTGCCCGACGGTCGGCAGCAGGATGTCGCCGCGCGGCTCGTTCGGCTTCGGCTCGATAGCGAACCGCAGCCCGTAGCCCCGCTCCGTCACGTAGCCGGCGAGCAGGTTCACGGCCTCCCGGTAGCGGGCCAGCGCCGCCTGCACGTCCTTGGCGGCGTCGTACTCCGCACCCTCCCGGCCACCCCACATGACGAACGTCTCGGCGCCCAGCTCGGCGGCCAGGTCGAGATTCCGGAGCACCTTGCGCAGGGCGTACCGGCGCACCGCCCGGTCGTTGGAGGTGAACCCGCCGTCCTTGAACACCGGGTGGCTGAACAGGTTGGTGGTGATCATCGGGACCACCAGACCGGTGTCGGCCAGCACCTGCTGCAGCCGCTCGATCTGACGCGTCCGCTCCGCCTCGCTCGCGTCGAGGGGGAACAGGTCGTTGTCGTGCAACGTCAGGCCGTACGCGCCGAGGCCGGCCAGCCTCTCCACCGCCTCGACCACGTCGAGTGGTGCCCGGCTCGCGGCACCGAACTGGTCTTGACCGGTCCATCCGATCGTCCACAGACCGAACGAGAACTTGTCGTCCCGGGTCGGCGTTCCTGCCATGGCGAGCCCCTTCGCGTCGTCGAGAGTTGTTGCCAGCAACTTAGTGCCGGGTCTCCGGCCACTCAGCGACGGTGCGGTGCGGGCCGGGCCATCAGTGGGCGTAGACGTCGATGTCGGAGGCCTTGACCGCCGCCCACACCTCCAGCCCGGGGGCCAGCCGGAGCTCGGCCACCGCCGCCGGGGTGACCTCGGCCAACAGGGTGCTGGCCGGGTCCGGCGCTCCGCCCACCTCGACCCGTACGCCGTCGCCGTGCGGTTCGAGCCCGACGATCCGGCCCGGCCAGACATTGCGGGGCGAGCCCTCGGGCCGGGCCAGGAACAGGGCGACCGCCGCGGGCCGGAAGGCCGCGTACACCTGGCCGGAGCTCTCCCCGGCCTGCGTCACGGCCCCACCCCCGGGCAGCAGCACCCGCCGGCCCGCCGCCCGGCCGGCCAGCAGGTTGAGCCCGACCAGGCGGGCGACGTAGTCCGTCCGCGGCTGCCGGGCCCCCTCCGCCGGCGGGCCCGCCTGCACCCCCCGGCCG
>CAXTVE010000071.1:5944-11530 GCA_964247485.1 uncultured Propionibacteriaceae bacterium | reverse complement strand
CGGATGATGGGCTCGGTGCACGAGGCCGAGGACCTGGTGCAGGAGACGTACCTGCGGGCCTGGAAGTCCTTCGAGCGGTTCGAGGCGCGATCCTCGCTGCGCACCTGGATGTACCGGATCGCCACCAACACCTGCCTGACCGCGCTCGAGGGCCGCGGGCGGCGGCCGATGCCGGGCGGGCTCGGCCAGCCGGCCAGCGACCCGCACGCCGGGCTGCAGTCGGACTGGGAGGTGACCTGGCTGGAGCCGGTGCCCGACGCGGTGGTCTGGGGCGGCCCGACTCCCGACCCGGCCGCGGAGGTCGTGGACCGGGAGAGCGTGCGCCTGGCGTTCGTCGCTGCGCTGCAGCACCTGACGCCGCCCCAGCGCGCCGTGCTCATCCTGCGCGACGTCCTCGCCTGGCCGGCCAGCGAGGTGGCCGCACTGCTGGAGCTGTCGGTCGCCGCGGTGAACAGCAGCCTGCAGCGGGCCCGGGCGACCGTGCACACGCTCGACGGCGACAGCGTCGACGACGACCTGGACGACGGTCGGGCGCGGGAGCTGCTGGCCGACTACGTCGCCGCCTTCGAGCACTACGACATCCCGCGGATCGTCGAGCTGCTGGCCCATGACGCGGTCTGGGAGATGCCGCCCTACCTCGGCTGGTACCGCGGCGCCGAGGCCATCGGCGAGCTGATCCGCAACAACTGCCCGGCGGAGGGTCCCGGCGACCAGCGGCTGCTGCCCACCGCGGCCAACGGCCAGCCGGCCTTCGGGCTCTACATGCGCCAGCCCGACGGCAGCCATGCAGCGTTCCAGCTGCAGGTGCTGACCCTGCGCGGCGGCAGGGTGGAGCACGTGAGCGTCTTCTTCGACCTCAGCCTGTTCGCGACCTTCGGGCTCCCGGACACCCTGGATGCGCCGTGACCAGCGAGCTGCCGATCTCCTCCCCCTACCGGAGCAGGCCGGACGCGCCGGTCACCGAGACCGAGCGTGAGCAGCTGGCCTCCCGGCTGAACGCCGCCTTCACCGCCGGCACCCTGGACTCCGACGACTACCAGACCCGGCTGGACACCCTGTTCGCCGCGACCCGGCTCGGCGAGCTGGTGCCCGTGGTCACCGGGCTGCCGCCGCTGCAGACCTACTCCGACCCGGCCATCATGGCCACGACCTCCGGCGGGCAGCCGGGGGAGCTGGCCCCGGCCCGCAGCGCCAACCGGGTCGCCCTGGTCGCGGTCGGCGGAGTCGTCGCCCTGGTGGTGCTGATCGCGCTGCTGCTGGTCATCCTGCTGTAGCCGTTGTCGCGCTCGAGTCCGCCGCCCGTGGATGGCTGGAACCCGTGGCCGGCCACCCCGCCGCGGCGCTCCCCGCTGGTCGGCGTGCTGATCGTGCTGGTCACCGCCACCGTGGGGGTGCTGGCGGTCGGCGTCACGCTGATCTCGACCCGGGACCAGCCGGTCGTGTCCATCCCGCCCGGGGGGATCACCACGCCACCGTCGTCACCGGCGGCCCCGCCCCCGCGTCCGCCTTCCCCGACGCCGACGCCGAGCCCGACCCGGACCCTGCGGCCCACCAAGCCGCCGCCCACCAAACCGCGGGACATCCTGGTCCGCAACCCCCTCTACGACCAGCGGATCGTCACGACCGGCTGCGGCCAGCCGCCCCGGCCGCTGCCCACCGGCCGCCGTGGCGACGAGCGCTACCTGAACGCGATGGTCCGGTGCCTGTCCCGGGCGTACGCCGGTCCGCTGCGGGCAGCGGGCTACCGGCTGACCACCCCGCCCGTCCGGGTCTACACCGGGTCCGTGCAGACCCCGTGCGGCGAGGGGCTGAAGGGCTACCCGATCTTCTACTGCCCGGCCAACCAGACCATCTACTCCTCGGCCGGCTCGCACGCCCAAAACCGGCCGACCATCCGGCGGGGCGGGTTCTGGATCGCCCTCCACGCCTACGCCCCCCACGTGCAGCGGCGGATCGACGTGCTCGCCGCCGCGTACACCCGCGACGAGGACCAGCGGCAGATCAGTCGGCGGATCGAGCTGCAGGCCGACTGCCTGATGGCGATGACCGGGATCGCCGTGCGGAGCACCCGGTTGGGGCCGGACGACCGGGCCGAGATGAGGGCGTGGCGCACCGCGGTGCCCGACGAGATCCACGGCCGGTCGGCCTCGCAGCTGCACTGGATCGACCGCGGCTTCGGCGCCGGCGACTTCCGCCGCTGCAGCACCTGGACGGCGACCAAACACATCCGCTAGCGACGACGAATGATCTTGTGAGCGGAGCGCGAAACTTAGGTCAGCCTACGTTCACACATCCACCGATCTGAAAGAATGTCGACCGTGCCTCGGCCCTCCATCACCACCACCAAGCTCGCTGAGCACGTTGCTCGGCTGGGCGAGCTCTACCCCCCGATCCGGCTGGACTCGGTGGACCGCACGATCAAGAACCCGCGGCTGGTGCGGGACCGCTTCGGGCACGTCATCGACTACCTGGCGCGGGTCGAGCTCGAGGTGGACCGCAACGTCTTGGAGATCCTCTGCCTGCTGCCGGACGTGGACGACATCAACCGCACCTTCTACGCCGACGTCTGGCAGCCGCAGGAGATCCAGCACGGGCTCATCCTGGACCGGCTGCAGACCGATCTCGGGCACCCTCCGGCCAAGCCCTACCTCGACGTCTCGTTCAAGATCAAGATCCTGGGCGCGCTGGCCAGCCTGAAGCCGGTGCAGGACGTCGCGCGGCTGCTCTACTACCTGACCGGGGCGAGCACGGAGCGGCAGGCCGTGCTGGCGTACAACTCCCTCAACGATGGTCTGAAGGAGCTGGGCGAGACCGCCATCTCGGAGACGATCATCACCCCGATCAAGCAGCAGGAGCCCGGGCACTTCGCCTTCTACTCGATGTCGGCGTCCGCGATGATCCAGAGCAAGGCGCTCAAGCCCTGGCAGCTGTTCTTGACCCGGGTGCTGCGCGAGAAGTCCTACGGGCTGGTCGGCACCAACGCCATGAAGCAGTACAAGGCCGACATGGGCGGGGTGATGGTCAACCTCGGCATCGATGCCGACCTGGCCGGCTACGCCCGCGAGGTGGGCCGGGTGGAGAACCGGCTGCTCTGGGCGCACCGGCAGGGCCTGGACTTCCCGCCCTACATCCTCAAGGCCCTGAAGGAGAGCGTCGACCTCTATCGCGAGCGGCTGGCCCGGGGCCTCACGCTGGCCTGAGCCGGCGCTGTCCGGCCGGGCCGGGCTGGCGCTGGTAACGGGCCCGGGTGCCGTAGCCGGCGAAACCGAGCCGGCCGTAGAGGGCCTCGGCCGGGTTGTCGACGTTGACGCACAGCCAGACCGGCTCGACGCCCTCCACCGCCAGCGCCTGCAGCGTCCGGGCCATCAGGTGCGCCCCGAGCCGGCGGCCGCGCCACTGCGGCACCACGCCGATCTGGTCGACCCACCGCCCCAGCACGTTGACGAACCCCACGGGCTCCCCGCCGACGGTGGCGAGCAGGGACAGGTCGCGGCGCCACTCGCCGTCGGACCGCAGCTCGTCCAGCCACCCCGCCGCCGTCGGCGCGGTGAAGCCGGGTCGGTCGGCGAAGGACCCGACGTACGCCGCGTAGAGGTGCGTGGCGTCGTTCTTGTCCACCGGCGTCACGCGGCCGCCGGGCGGGGGCGGCCCGCGGGGGCGGCTGCCGGGGGCGTGGGGGAGCCCCGCCGCCGCGGAGGGGGGGGGGCGGGCGGTGCGGGCGGACAGGTGCTCGGCGTCCGCGCTGCAGGACTCGGTCGCCACCACGAGCGTGGCGTTCCCGGCCAGGTCCTCGGCCCAGGCCATCAGGTGGCTGCCCAGGCCGCGGCGGCGGGCGGTCGGGGCGACCAGCCCGCTGGTGATGGCTCGGCCGTTGTGCATCCCGAGCCCGGCGGCGGCCAGCAGCCGGCCGTCCTCCCGGATGGCGACCGTGTGCTCCCGGAGCAGCCGGGCGCTCAGCAGCCCCGGGGTCGTGAACAGCGGCAGCCCGCCGTCGGCGTCCAGGCACGCCCGGGCCAGAGCCTGCAGCTGCGGCAGGTCGGCCTCGCCCAGCTGGTCGACAGGCATGGCGCCTCAGGGCTTTCGGGCCTGCAGGGTGTAGGTGCACGGGAACCGCTCGGGGTGCTCGCGCATCCGCCACTCCCCGTCGTTCTCGGTCATCTCGCCGGTCCGGGCGTTCCAGGGGACGCTGTCGTGCTCGACCAGGCCGGTGATGGCCAGGCCGGCGTCGAGCAGTGCGGTCACGACCTCACCCAGGCCGTGGTTCCACTCGTGCGACACCGTGTGGGTGAAGGCGGTGTTGGTGCTGACGTAGGTGCCCTCCTCGTCCCACACGGTCGGCTCGCTGGGCGTGAAGTAGGGGTGGTCGATGACCACCAGCCCGTCCGGGCGCGGATCGGCCAGGCTGTTGAGCACCGGGTGCCCCTCGCGCAGGAACAGCCGCCCGCCGGGCCGCAGCAGCCCTGCGACCACCTGCGCCCAGCGGTCGACGTCGGGCAGCCAGCCGAGCGAACCTATCCCGGTGAAGACGAGGTCGAACCGCCAGTCGGTGTCAGGGGGGTCGACCCCCCTCGAACCCTCCGACAGGCGCTGTTCCCGCAGCACGTCCACCGCGGCGTAGACATCGGACACGTGGTAGTCGATCTCGGCCCCGGTGCGGGCCGCGAGCTGACGGGCGGCGGCGATGGCCGGTTCCGAGAAGTCCAGCCCCGACATGCGCGCACCCAGCCGGGCGAGTGACAGGGTGTCGGTGCCGATGTGACACTGCAGGTGCACCCCGCGTACGCCGGTGAGGTCGCCGAGGCGGGCGCGGTCGAAGCGGACCACGTCGGACAGGTGCTCGGGATCGGCGGCGAAGCGGGCCAGCCCGTACTCCGGGGATGCGGTGTGGGCCGGGACGCGCTCGTCCCACAGCGCCCGGTTGACCTCCGCCGAACTGACCACGGGCCCAGCGTGGCAGAACCGGGCCGTGCGCGGCTACCGCGTCCTGGATTTGGGTGGCGGGAGCGGACCGCGTAGACTCCAACGTCGGCCTACTTGGCCGGTTGATTCCGTACGCGTACGCAGATTGAGAGTGAATTGGCGAAGAAAGAGGGCGCACTCGAGCTGGAGGGCACCGTGGTCGAGGCTTTGCCGAACGCGATGTTCCGCGTCGAGCTGGCCAACGGGCACAAGGTACTGGCCACGATCAGTGGCAAGATGCGGCAGCACTACATCCGTATCCTTCCGGCGGACCGGGTCGTCGTCGAGCTCTCCGCCTACGACCTGACGCGCGGCCGGATCGTCTACCGACACAAGTGAGCCGATCCCGCACGTCCACCGCCACAAGACAACCGATCGGACTAAGAGCTCGATGAAGGTTCAGCCGAGCGTCAAGAAGATCTGCGACAAGTGCAAGGTGATCCGCCGGCACGGTCGCGTGATGGTGATTTGCGAGAACCCGCGGCACAAGCAGCGGCAGGGCTGACCAGCTTCCTCGCGGGACCCGCAAGCCACGCACGACGCACAACTCCATAGATCAGCGTGATCGCATCTCCGCCCGGCGCCCGGCCCGGGGCCCGTCTCCCGCACGCCTGGCTCGAGGACGGC
>CAXTVE010000071.1:4173-5934 GCA_964247485.1 uncultured Propionibacteriaceae bacterium | reverse complement strand
CCCCCCCCCACCCCCCCCCGCCCCCCGCCGCCCCCCCCGCCCCGCGGGCGGGGCCCCCCCCCCCCCCCCCCCCCCCCCCCCCCGGGGCCCCGGTGACTGGGGCCGCCCCCAGTCTTCTCAGGTGAGCCGGGGACGCCTCACGCCCCACACCTCCGCGAACGAAAGGCATTCCGCCGCATGGCCCGACTCATCGGGGTCGACCTCCCGCGCGACAAGCGTCTCGAGGTCGCTCTCACCTACATCTTCGGCGTCGGCAAGACCCGCGCCCACGAGACCCTGGCCGCCACCCAGATCAGTGGCGACACCCGCGTCCACCAGCTGACCGACGAGCAGCTCGTCGCCCTGCGGGACTGGATCGAGGCGAACTACCAGACCGAGGGCGACCTCCGTCGCGAGGTGGCCGCCGACATCCGCCGCAAGGTCGAGATCGGCTCCTACCAGGGTCGCCGCCACCGCAGCGGCCTGCCCGTCCGCGGGCAGCGCACCCGGACCAACGCCCGTTCCCGCAAGGGCGCCCGCAAGCCCGTCGCCGGCAAGAAGAAGGCTCGCTAATGGCAACCGCAGGAGGACGCGGCACCGCCGCGAAGAAGGTGCGCAAGAAGGAGAAGAAGAACGTCGTCTCCGGGCACGCGCACATCAAGAGCACGTTCAACAACACCGTCATCTCGATCACCGACCCGACGGGCGCAGTCATCGCGTGGGCCTCGGCGGGCACGGTCGGCTTCAAGGGCTCGCGCAAGTCGACCCCATACGCCGCGCAGATGGCCGCCGAGGCGGCCGGTCGGCGGGCGATGGAGCACGGCATGAAGCGCGTCGACGTCTTCGTCAAGGGCCCGGGCTCGGGCCGGGAGACGGCGATCCGCTCGCTCGGGGCCGTCGGCCTCGAGGTCGGCGCGATCGCCGACGTGACCCCTGTTCCGCACAACGGCTGCCGCCCGCCCAAGCGGCGACGCGTCTAGGCCCCGGCCAGAAAGGACTGAGGAATCATGGCTCGCTACACCGGTCCCATGACCAAGAAGTCGCGCCGGCTGGGGGTTGACCTCGTCGGTGGCGACAAGGCGTTCGAGCGCCGCCCCTACCCGCCCGGCGTCCACGGGAAGGGCCGCACCAAGGAGTCGGAGTACTCGCTCCAGCTCCGTGAGAAGCAGAAGGCCCGGTTCTCCTACGGCGTGCTGGAGAAGCAGTTCCGGCGCTACTACGAGGAGGCCAACCGCCTCCAGGGCAAGACGGGTGACAACCTGCTCGCCATCCTGGAGTCCCGGCTGGACAACGTGGTCTACCGCGCCGGCCTGGCGCGTACGCGTCGGCAGGCCCGGCAGTTCGTGGTGCACGGCCACTTCACGGTGAACGGCCGCAAGGTCGACATCCCGTCCTACCGGGTCGGCCCGCACGACATCGTGGACCTGACCGAGAAGGTGCGGGAGCAGACGCCCCACATCGTCAACCGGGAGACCCACAACGAGCGGAGCGTGCCCGGCTGGATGCAGGTCGTGCCCGACCGGGGCCGGATCCTGGTGCACCAGCTGCCGACCCGGCAGCAGATCGTGATCGACGTCCAGGAACAGCTGATCGTCGAGCTCTACTCGAAGTAGGACCACCGCGGTGGCGGTTTCCCACGTATACGTGGGAGACCGTCACTCTCCGCGACAGATCTGCCACGCAGAGTGACAGTTCGCCGCGGACAGCTTGGCCCTCCGGAGTCAGATACGCCGGAGGTTCCGCGTCGTCAAATAGCGGGTGACGCGGGGGAAGAAGAACCAC
>CAXTVE010000071.1:2202-4163 GCA_964247485.1 uncultured Propionibacteriaceae bacterium | reverse complement strand
TGTCAGCGTGGGTCGTCGCCCGAGCGACGACACCCGCTGACAAGTCGGAGAGTTGAGGCCCGCGGGGGCCGGATGTCCCCGCGGTTCCGGACCGTCAAATAGCGGATGGCCCGGGGAAAGAGAAACACCATGTTGATCGCACAGCGCCCCACCCTGGCCGAGGAGGTCGTCGGCGACGACCGCTCCCGGTTCACCATCGAGCCGCTGGAGCCCGGCTTCGGCTACACCCTCGGCAACTCCCTGCGGCGTACGCTGCTGTCGTCCATCCCGGGCGCCGCGGTGACGAGCATCAAGATCGACGGCAACCTGCATGAGTTCTCCACCATCCCCGGGGTGGTCGAGGACGTCACCGAGGTCATCCTCAACCTCAAGGGCCTGGTCGTTTCCTCCGAGGAGGACGAGCCGGTCACCATGTACCTGCGCAAGGCGGGTCCCGGCGCGGTCACGGCGGCCGACATCGCCCCGCCGGCCGGCGTCGAGGTGCACAACCCCGACCTGCACATCGCCACCCTGAACGAGGACGGGCGGCTGGAGATGGAGCTGGTGGTCGAGCGCGGCCGCGGCTACGTCTCCGCGGTGCAGAACAAGGCCGCCGACGCCGAGATCGGCCGGATCCCGGTCGACTCGATCTACTCGCCCGTGCTCAAGGTCACCTACAAGGTCGAGGCCACCCGTGTCGAGCAGCGCACCGACTTCGACAAGCTGGTGATCGATGTCGAGACCAAGCATGCCATCCGGCCGCGGGACGCCGTCGCGTCGGCCGGCCGCACGCTGACCGAGCTGTTCGGCCTGGCCCGGGAGCTCAACGTCGAGGCCGAGGGCATCGAGATCGGCCCGTCGCCGATCGACGAGCAGCTGGCCGCCGACCTGGCGCTGCCGGTCGAGGACCTGAACCTCACGGTCCGGTCCTACAACTGCCTCAAGCGGGAGGGCATCCACACCGTCTCGGAGCTGGTGTCGCGCAGCGAGCAGGACCTGCTGGACATCCGTAACTTCGGCTCCAAGTCGATCGATGAGGTGAAGCTCAAGCTGCACGAGATGGGTCTGTCGTTGAAGGACAGCGCGCCCGGTTTCGACCCGTTGAGCGCCATCGGGCGGTACGACGACCTGGAGGATGAGGACGTCGACTTCTCCGAGACCGAGCAGTATTAGCAGCAAGGGGGGACGACCCCCCTTGGACCCCCCGCGGCGCGTACAAGAACACACGGGAGCGCGCCCGTGACCAAGGAGCCCTAAGACATGCCCACGCCCACCAAGGGTGCCCGTCTCGGCGGCAGCGCCGCGCACCAGAAGATCATCCTGGCCAACCTGGCGACGCAGCTGTTCGAGCACGGCAAGATCACCACGACCGAGGCCAAGGCCCGACGCCTGCGACCACTGGCCGAGAAGCTGATCACCAAGGCCAAGCGGGGGGACATCCACTCCCGCCGCCTGGTGCTGACCACGGTCAAGGACAAGGGCGTGGTGCATGTCCTGTTCACTGAGATCGCGCCGACCTTCGCCGAGCGCGAGGGCGGCTACACCCGGATCACCAAGGTCGGCCCGCGGAAGGGTGACAACGCCCCGATGGCCGTGATCGAGCTGGTGACCGAGTCGGTCGAGGACAGCCGAAAGGCCAACGCCAAGACCGCGGCTCCGGCCCGGAAGACGGCGGCCAAGAAGGTGCCCGCCCGCACCGGGGCATCCGTGGCTGCCCCGGCCGTCGCGGCCCCGGTCGCGACCGATGACGGGCCAGAGAACGCCGAGCCGACCGAGGAGCTGCCGGCCGAGGAGCTGGTCGCCGACACCGAGGAGCGGGACGAGGTGACCAGCGATCAGGAGGCCCCGAGCGACGACTCCTCGGCCGAAGAGGCCGCGGGCGTCGATCCGGCCCGCTGACGGCGCCTGCTCTCCACCTTCTGTCGGCCGAACCGGGGGGGGGCCCCGCCCCCCCCGCCGGGGGGGGCGGGGGGGGGGGGGCG
>CAXTVE010000071.1:0-2192 GCA_964247485.1 uncultured Propionibacteriaceae bacterium | reverse complement strand
CCCCCCGCTTGCCGCCCCCCCCCCCCCCCCCCCCGCCGCGGGGGGGGGGGTGCCCCCGGTTTCTGGCGACCCACCACGAGAGGCAAGCGGCTACGGCAGGCGGGAGAGGGCCGACTCCGACCAGCGCTCGAGCAGGTCGGCGGGACCGGCGTAGACCTCGTCGGCGCCGGCCGCCTCCAGCTGGCAGGCCGGGATGCCGCCGGAGGTGAAGGCGAGGATCGGCACGCCGGCACCGTGAGCCGCCTCGATGTCCCACACGGTGTCGCCGATGGACACGGTCCGCTCGCGGTCCAGCCCGAACTTCTCCATCGCCACCTGCAGCAGGTCCGGGGCGGGCTTGGCGTCCTCGACGTCGGCCGAGGTGGCCGAACCGGCGATCACGCCGTCCGGTACGCCGATGGCCGGCAGCATCCAGTCCAGGTCCGAGCCCTGCCCGCTGGTGGCCAGCACGACCGCCAGTCCGGCGTCGGTGCACCGCTGCACCAGCTCGGCCGCCCGGTCGAAGGCCACGACCTCGGACCGGTACTTCGCGTACCGCTTGCTCTGTCGTCTGATGGCCTTGCGGGTCTGCCGGTCGCTCGCGTCCGGGGCCAGGTGCTCCAGCAGCCCCTCGCCGGCGATACCGACGGCCTGATGGGTGTCGGTCATCGTGACGCCGGCGATGCCCGCGTCCCGGAAGGCCTGCCACCACGTCACCGCATGCAGGTAGTTGGTGTCCAGCAGCGTGCCGTCCACGTCCAGCAGCACCCCGGCCCGGCCCTCGCCCACGTCGTCTCCCTCTCGACTCACACCCGGTTGACAGCCGGCGCACACCCGGCCTGAGCAGAATGCCATCCATGCCCCGTTCGGAGCACGGCCCCCCGCTCGTCCTCGGGTTGCTGGTCGGGGCCGCGCTGGCCGTCCGCTGGTGGTTGCTACCCGTGGTGTCCGGCGACTACACGATGTTCCTGGCCCGCTGGTACGCGGCTCTGGCGACCGCCGGCGGGCTGCCGGGTCTGGGGATGAGCATCGGCAACTACAACACGCCCTACCTGGCGCTGATGGCCCTGCTGACCTACCTGCCGGTCGAGCCGTTGGTGGCGATCAAGGGCCTGTCGGTCGGGTTCGACCTGGTCCTGGCTGGCTTCGCGTACGCGATCGTGCGCGAGCTCCGGCCCCACGCCCGGTGGCTGCCCACCCTGGCCGTCGGGGCGGTCCTGCTGCTGCCGACGGTGACGCTCAACGGGGCGGCCTGGGCCCAGTGCGACGCCATCTATGCCGCCTTCATCCTGGCCAGCGTCTATTTCCTGATCACCCGGCGGCCATGGGCGGCCAGTGCCGCGTTCGGGTTGGCGTTCGCGTTCAAGCTGCAGGCCGTGTTCTTCCTGCCCGTCCTGGTGGTGGTGCTGATCGTGCTTCGGCTCCGGCTGCGCACCCTGCTCGCCGTGCCCGCCGCCTTCCTCGCCGCCCTGCTGCCCGCGCTCCTGGCCGGCCGGAGCCTGCTCAGCCAGCTGGCCATCTACCCGGCCCAGGTGAGCGGCAGCTCGGGCTCTCGGCCGGGCGGCCGCTCGTACACCTGGAACGCGCCCACCCCGTACGCGTGGCTGCCGAACGGGGCCGGCGAGGTCTGGCTCTATGCCGGGCTGGCCGTCGCGGCCGCGGTCGCGCTCGGCTTCGGGGTCTGGCTGCTGGCCCGCCGCCGCCCGCTGAGCCCGGGCCAGGTCCTGCGGCTGGCCGCGACCGCCACCCTGGTCGTGCCGATTTTGCTGCCCGAGATGCACGAGCGCTACTTCTACCTCGCCGAGGTGCTCACCGTGCTGGCCGCGTTCGTCGACCGCCGCTACGCCGTGGTGGCCGCCGCCCTCCAGCTCGCCTCGGTCAGTACCTACCTCGGCTACCTCTACGGCCGGCCTCTGGTGCCGCTCGAGGTCGCCGCCGGGCTGGCCACCGGGGCGGCCGCCCTCTCTGCGGTGCTGTTCGTCGGTTCCCTGCGGCAGAATCGCGTGCGTGCTGCTCAGCCGATTGGCCGCGACCCGGACCGCGTTGGCCGCGACCCGGTCCCGCAACGCCAAGCGTGACCGGATCGCCGAGGTCTTGCGGGACGCCTCCGCCGACGACGTGGAGATCGTCGTGGCCTACCTGGCCGGCGGGCTGCGCCAGCGGCGGACCGGCGTCGGCTGGCGCACGCTGCAGCACGCCGCGGAGCCGGCCGC
>CAXTVE010000070.1:10831-11567 GCA_964247485.1 uncultured Propionibacteriaceae bacterium | reverse complement strand
GGGCGGCAGCCCGGGGGGGGGCGGCGCGCCGCCCGCGGGCCGTCCGCCCCCGGTCTGCCCGGCGTGGCGCGGGGGGCCGACGCGGTGGCGGCGCGGGCCCGGATGTTCGCCCGACCCGACCTGCGCGTGGTGCCGGCGACGGTGAACGGGGTGGCCGGGGTGGTCATCATGGCGGCCGACCGGCCGGTCTCGGTGATGGGGTTCTCGGTCGTGGGCGGCCGGGTGCTGGCCATCGACGTGCTGGGTGACCCCGAGCGTTTACCGCAGCTGGATCTGAGCGCGGTCACCGGGCTGCAGTAGACCGTACGCCCGGGGGACGTTCGGAGCCGATCAGCCCGGCCAGCGCCGGGCCAGCTGCTCGACCGTGTCGCGGGCCCAGCCGGACTCGACGGATCCGGTGACCACCAGGCGCGCGAAGTAGGAGCCGGCCAGGGCGTAGACGAGCGACTCGGTGTCGGCCGGCCGCTGGCCCGCCGCCGGGCCGGCCCGGTGGAGGAGGTCGACCACCGCAGCGAGCTGAGGTTGCAACAGCTGTCGGCGCATCAAGGCCGAGAAGGGCGAATCCGGGTCGTAGAGCAGCGACGCCACCCCGCGCAGGCCGATCTCGTGCTCGACCCCGGCCCGGAACTGCTCCAGCGCGATCGTCAGCTCATGCTGCCAGCCGCCGTCGGTGTCCGGAGGCCGCGGCGGGTGCGCGAGGCCGGCCAGCGCCGCGGCGAGCACCTCGGTGCTGTTG
>CAXTVE010000070.1:8933-10821 GCA_964247485.1 uncultured Propionibacteriaceae bacterium | reverse complement strand
CGGCGGCGACGGCCTCGACGGTCACCCCCTCCGGGCCCCGGTCCCGGAGGACGGCGAGCGCGGCGGCGAGGATGCGGGCGTCGAGCGCGGCGTCGCGTGGCCGGCCCGCGCTCCCTGCCACCGCCGACATGGGCGTCACGTTAGCGTCCCTCGCCTGGGCCGGACCGCGTCGAGAGCCTCGCGGCGGACCGGACGCCAGGAGACGCTCAGTAATACGATACGACTAGCGATTCGTAACTGCTCGGAAGGGCGCGGCGATGGAGACCACGGTGGTCGTGGCCGGGGGCGGGCCGGCCGGGCTGATGACCGGTCTGCTGCTGGCTCGACAGAGCATCGATGTCGTGGTGCTGGAGAAGCACGCCGACTCCTCCGCGACTTCCGCGGCGACACGATCCACCCGTCGACGCTGCAGCTGATGCACGAGCTGGGCTGCTTGGACGAGCTGCTGCGGCTGCCCCACACCCGGTCGACCGGGTGACCGTCCAGATCGGCGGTGAGGCGGTCACCTTCGCCGACTTCTCCCGGCTGCCCGTGGCCGCCCCCTTCATCGCCTTCCTCCCGCAGTGGGATTTCCTGGACCTGCTGGCCCGGTTCGCCGCGGCATACCCGAACTTCCACCTGGTGCGTTCCGCCGCCGTCACCGAGGTGATCTGGCGCGGCCCACGCGCGGTCGGGGTGCGGCTGGCCCCGGGGGCTCCGGTCGGCGAGGTCTATGCCGCGGTGGTGATCGGCGCTGACGGGCGGCACTCCGCGGTCCGCCGGGCGGCCGGTCTCAGCGGGCCCGCCGCCGCGCCCCCGGTCGACGTCTTCTGGTTCCGCCTCCCGCGGCCGGCCGGGCAGCAGGTGCCGTTCTTCCGCGGCGGCCGGGGCAGCCTGGTCAGCATCGACCGCGGGGACTACTGGCAGGTCGCGTACGCCCTCCCGGCCGGCGCCGGAGAGGCGATCAAGCAGGCCGGGCTGGATCGCTTCCGTGCCCGGGTCAGCGGGATCGAGCCCCGCTTCGCCGACGCCGTGGCGACCCTGGAGTCCTGGGAGCAGGTGCACCTGCTCGCCGTCCGCGTCGACCGGCTCCGGCGCTGGCACCGGCCCGGGCTGATCTGCATCGGCGATGCGGCCCACGCCATGTCCCCGGCCGGCGGGGTCGGCATCAATCTCGCCATCCAGGACGCCGTGGCCGCAGCCCGGCTCGTCGGCCGGGCCCTGACCACCGCCTCGGACCGGGCGGCGGCCGTCGACCGGTCGACGGCCGCAGTGCAGCGGCGGCGCGCCCTGCCTGCCCGCATCACCCAGCTCTATCAGCTGCGGGTGCTGAAGGGTCTCTACCCCCGGTCGCTCGACGACGACACGGCCGGCCACGCCCCACTGGCCTTCCGGCTGTTCCGCCGGTTCGCGGCCCTCCGTCACCTGGGCGGCCGGTTCGTCGGACTCGGGTTCCGCCCGGAGCACGTCCCGCCGGGCAGTCCGACCGTCGGCACCGCCCGGCGTCACACCCGCCCCGGCCGCCGGGTCAGGCAGACATGAACCCGCACCCACCGACTCGTACGCCATGACCGTCCTCGAGGCCATCCGCCTGCTGTTGCTGGTCATCCACCTGGCGGGGGTGGTGACGATCGTCCTGAGCTCGGTGCTGCAGCTGTGGCCCCACCGCCCCCGCCGACCCGGGCCGCTGGTCGCCGCGGCCGTGGCCGCACTGGTCACGGGCGGTGCGCTGGTGGTCGTCCGGCAGCTCGCCGACCTCCCGCTCGACTTCGCCAAGGTTGCGGTCAAGCTGCTGGTCGCGGTGGTCGTGCTCGTCGCGGCCGTCCTGACGGCGGCCGCGGCGCCGGGGGGGACCCCCCCCCCCCCCGGGCGGGGCCCCCCCCGGGGCCGGCCCCCCCCCCCCCGCGCC
>CAXTVE010000070.1:7108-8923 GCA_964247485.1 uncultured Propionibacteriaceae bacterium | reverse complement strand
GGTCGGGCACCGGCGCAGCCGCGGTCAGGGCCCGCCGCTTCGCGCTGACCGCCGGCGCGCTCGCCCTCGGCAACGTGGTGATCGCGTTGGCCTGGAACTGATCGACGCTGGTCGTCGCGGCCAGCGGCGAACTTCGTGAGGACGTCCTCGACCGCGACCCGCCCCTGACGACAGCAGACCCTCGCCTCGGCTCGCCGACCCGATCTGTGGTCGAGTTCGGGCGAGTCACGCCTACGGTTCCGAGCGGCGCTCCCCCGGGGTCGCGCCCAGGTCATCACCGCGGCCGGACCGGATCCGCGGCCACTGAGCGGTCGGTCGTCCGTCCGTCGTGAACTGGCCCCCCAGAGAACCCCAGTGCTGCGGCCAGCCCTCGGGCGACTCCTCCCAGCGCTCCTGCCGGCCGTACACGGTCAGGTCCAGCATCAGGAACGAGCCGTTCATCGGGTCGTTCCCGCGTCCGGTGGTCCAGTAGGTCTCATAGACCTGGTCACCGTCGCGCAGGTAGCACCCGATCCCCCCGAACTCGTGGTCGGCGACCAGCGCGTCCCGCGAGGGCGCGGGCACCGAGTACCACGGCATGTCCCAGCCCATGAACGCCCGGTAGCGGTCACTCTCGGCGAACGGTCCCTGGCAGAAGACCGCGAAGGTCACGTCCCTCGAGTGCAGGTACGACCTCTCACCCATGTGCGCGATGTCCTTGGTACAGCCCTCGCACTGACCGGCCGCCGGCGCTCCGTCGAACCACATCATGTACTTCACGACGAGTTGCGTACGACCGTCGAAGGTCGCGATCAACGGCACCGGCCCGTCCGCTCCGGTCACCGGGGTGGTCGGGTCCACCGCGACCATGGGCAGTCGGCGGCGCTTCGCCGCCAGGGCGTCGCCCGCCCGGGTATGGGCCTTCTCCTCGCGACGGAGCTCCGCGATCCTGGCCTCCCAGGTCGCCCTGTCGGTGACCGCTGGCTTACGTGGGGTCATGGCCGCGCTCAGCCGTGCCGGGTGGGCCGGTAGGTGAGCTCTTGGATACTGCCGTCCATCGTCCGGCTCTCGAGCAGCTCCAGATCGAAGTCGGCCGCCCCGGCGAAGATCGGCTCGGCCCCGGTCTGCCCGCTGATGACGGGGAAGACCGTGACCTGTACGTAGTCGACCAGGCCGGCGGCCATCAGCGACCGGTTCAGCGACAGACTGCCGTGCGAGCGCAACGGCAGTGCGGAGTCCTTCTTGAGCCGGGCGACCTCGTCCACGGCGTTCCCGCTCACCAGGGTCAGGTCTGGCCAGTCGAGGGGTTGTTGGAGGGTCGTCGACACGACCGTTGTCGGGAGGGTCTTGATCCGGGTGTTCACCGGGTCGTCCACCCCGGAGCCGGGACCCAGCAGCTCGAAGAACTGCCGGAAGGTGTTGGCCCCGAGAACGAGTCGCAGCTCCTCCTTGTACAGATCGAGGCGACGGTCGAGAAACTCGGGGCCGTGCTTGCCCCAGTAACCACCCCAGTCGCCGTCTTCGGTGTAGGAGCCGAAGCCGTCGAGGGTGCAGAACACGTCGTAGGTGTAGGTGGTGGTCATGTCGTCCTCCTTGGATCTGGGTGATCGGAGCTTCTGGTCGACTCCGTGCCGATGAGGTCGGCGGCCGGCTGCGGATCACGGTCGGGGGCGGGCTCGGCGGTCGCCGTCGCGGGCTGCGGGGGCGGGGGCGGCAATGGCGACGACGGGCGCCCGGTAACGCGCGAGGCGACCTCGCTCGGCTCGGGCTTCATCATCTCGGCCGACGGCTACGTCGTCACGAACAGCCACGTCGTCCAGTCGGCCAAGACGGTCC
>CAXTVE010000070.1:4669-7098 GCA_964247485.1 uncultured Propionibacteriaceae bacterium | reverse complement strand
CCCGGGCGGCGCGGGGGGCCAACCCGCCCGCGCCAACGACCGCGGCCACCGCGTACCCGGCCGTGAAGGCGGGTGCGGGACCACGGCCCTCGGCTCGGGCGAGGCCGCTGACGGCGGCCGCGAGTGAGCCGAGCAGCGCGATGCCCAGGGCGATACCGAGCTCGCTGGAGGTCTCGTTGACCCCGGCCACCGAGCCGGCTCGCTCGGGGGGCGCAGCGCTCATGATGAGGGTCTGCAGGACCGTCATCGGCCAGGTGATGCTGAACGAGGCGACCGTCATGGCACCGGCCACGAGGACCGGCCCGCTGCCGGGGGTCACCGTGCCGAGCGCGCCGAGCCCCGCGGCGGCCAGGCCGAAGCCGATCGCCACCACCGTGAGCCTGGGCAGCCGCTTCACCACGACCGGGGCGACCTGGAACCCGACGATCATCGCGATGTTCTGCGGGACCAGCCACACCGCCGCCCGGAGCGGCGAGAGGCCGACCACCGTCTGCAGGTACAGGGAGGCGAGCAGGGACAGACCGGCCATCACCACTCCGGTGAGCAGGTTCGCGCCCAGCCCGTACCCGACGGTCGGCATGGTGAACAGCCGCAGGTCCAGCATCGGCTCCGGCAGCCGCAGCTGGCGCCGGACGAACACGACCCCGGCGGCGATGCCCAGCCCCAGCGCGAGGAACGCCGCGACGGTCACGTTGCCCCGGGCGAGCTCCTTGAGTCCCCAGATCGCCGGCAGCACCGCGCTCAGCGCGATCGCCGTACTGCCGAGGTCGATCCGGCTCCGACTTCCCGATGGCGGCTGCGACGGCAGTAGGAAGGGCCCGAGCACGAGCAGCAGCGCCATCACCGGAACCCCGAGCAGGAACACGCCGCCCCACCAGGTCGCCTCCAGCACGACACCGCCGATCAACGGCCCCACCAGGGCGCCACCCACGAAACAGGCGAACCAGACTCCGATCGCCCGGGCGAACCGCTGCTCGTCGGGGAACAGCTCCCGGATCAGCGCCAACGTGGTCGGACCCAGCGTCGCGCCGGCCACACCCAGCACGGCCCGCGCGGCGATCAGCACCGGCGCCGACGGCGCGAACGCCGCCCCGACCGAGACGAGACCGAACGCAGCGGCGCCGACCATCATCAGCCGGCGATAGCCGATCCGATCACCGAGAGACCCCATCGGCACCAGGAACCCGGCCAGCACGAACGAGTAGATGTCGAGGATCCACAGCTGCTCGACCGACGATGCCTCCAGAGCCTGGGTGATCGAGGGCAGCGCAAGGTAGAGCACCGTCGCGTCGACCGAGAGCAGCAGGGTCGGCAACGCCAGCACCGCCAGCCCCAGCCACGGGTGCGAGGCGGACGTCCCCGGGTTCATGGCTTGCCGGCTCCTTCCGATTCCTCGCTGGTC
Source organism: uncultured Propionibacteriaceae bacterium (assembly GCA_964247485.1). Lineage (GTDB taxonomy): Bacteria > Actinomycetota > Actinomycetes > Propionibacteriales > Propionibacteriaceae > Microlunatus. The sequence goes on along the minus strand of CAXTVE010000070.1, from coordinate 5,696 downwards.
GCCCGCACCCGGCCATCACTCCTGGCGCCGAGGACGGCATCCATCTGACCGATGGCCGCCACCTGGCCCTCCCGCGTGCCCGTGCCCAGCCACCTCTCCAGGTCCTCGCGGGATTCGAACCTCGATCGCAGCTCCATGTCCGTGCCGCGGTCGCGCTCCGTGAGGCGCACGCTGACCTTGCTGGCCGGCATCTCCGAGGTCGGCGTCCCGTCGGCGTCCGCAGCGGCATCGGTGAACTCCAGCGAGTCCGGTGGGTCGACGGCCGTCACGCGCCACACGCCCCGGTACCGGTCGCCGTCCGGTCCGGTCATGAAGTACCTGACCTCCCCACCCACGAACAGGTCGTGCTGCTCGAAGGTCGCCGGCAAGCCCGGGGGACCCCACCAGCGTTCGAGCTTGCGCGGATCCGACCAGAGCTGCCACACCTGCTCGATCGAAGCGCCGAACCTGGCCACGATGGTGACCGTCAGTTGCGCGTAGTCCGTGTGGACGCTGGTGATGCTCATCTCCGCCCCCGCACCTCCGGGTTTCCGGTCTCGTGTTCGCTGTCCTCGGTGAGCAAGCTCGCCATCCGGTCGACCCGTCCGCGCCAGCTCAGCTCGAGCTGATCGAGAACCTGTCGCACGCGCCGAACGACGTCGGTGTCGGTGCGCACGATCCGCTCTCGGCCGCGGCGCTCCTTGGTGACCAGACCGGCCCGTTCCATCACGGCGACGTGCTTCTGCACGGCCGCGAAACTCATCGGGTACGCGTCCGCGAGCCCGGAGACCGACGATCCGCCGATGGCGCAGCGACGGAGGATGTCCCGACGCGTCGAGTCGGCCAAGGCACGGAACAGCTCATCGACCTGCTCCTCCGCCAAGTGATCTACAACCATGGGGCTGTACGTTAGCCAGAACGCGACTCCCCGTCGAGGGGTGCCGTCAGCTGAGCCCCGCGCCTCGCCCCGAGCGGCCTCAGGCCGCCGGCCGGAATGGGGCGGCGGCGGAACGGCCTCCAACAAGAAGTGGGGGGGGGGCTGCCCAGG
>CAXTVE010000070.1:0-4659 GCA_964247485.1 uncultured Propionibacteriaceae bacterium | reverse complement strand
ACCGCCCCCAAAAACCATGGGGGCCCGTTCTCCGGATGTCGGAAGAACGGACCCACCTCGGGTCTGGCTCAACTACTCAGCGGCTGTGCGCGCTGTCGTAGTCCTTGCTGGCGGCCTTCGAGACGGAGCGCTTGCCCACTCGACTGCCGTCCTCGTAGAGGCCTGTCTTCGACTTGGTCAGGACGAGCGTGGCGTGGGCCGCCGCGTCGCCCAGCTCGAAGAGGGCCTTGGTGTTGAGGTTGTTGACGGTGTCGCACGCCTGGTGGTAGCAGGAGTCGTACGCCACGCCGGCCTGACCGCCGTAGACCGCGGCCTCGTCCGTCGTCTTGACGCCCTCGGCCCCGCTGAACAGGCCGCCGGCCGGCACGCCGACCGCGATGAAGGGACCGTAGTCGGACCGACCGTCGAACGCGGTCGGTTCGGTCGCCAGACCCTGGCTCGCGAAGTAGTCGTTGAAGACCTTCTCGATCTGTGCCGACCCGGGCGGACCGGCCTCGCTGTCCGACCCGTCACCGTCGTAGACGAACCGCACGTAGTTCGGCGAGCCGAGCATGTCGAAGTTCAGGTTGGCGTAGATCTTGGACAGCTGGTTGTCGTTCAGGCTGTTGACGTAGTACTCCGAGCCGAGCAGCCCGCTCTCCTCCGCGCCCCAGAAGCCGAACCGGACCTGGCGCTGCAGGGCACCCTTCTTGGTGTAGCCCAGCTCGGCCATCTCCTCGGCGATCTCGAGGATCGTCGCCGAGCCACTGCCGTTGTCGTTGATGCCCGGGCCTGCGACCACCGAGTCCAGGTGGGCGCCGACGACGACGGTCTGGTCGGTGTTCTTGCCCTTGGGGGAGTCGGCGATGATGTTGTAGGTCTCCCGCTCCAGGTCGACCTCGACCGAGGTCGTCACCCGGACGGTCACCGTCTCCGCTGCCGCCTGGGCCGCCAGAGCCGAGCCGTCCGCGAAGCTCAGGCCGACGACCGGGATGGTCTGCGGATTGGTCAGGGTGCCGGTGAACAGCTCCTGGCGACCCTCCTGGCCCTCGTTGAAGATGATCGCGGCGGCGTAGCCCGCCGCGGTGGCGTTGACGACCTTCTGCTCGAAGGGGCAGGTGCCGCGCTGGATCAGGGCCACCGCCGTGGTGGTCGGCGGCGCCGGGAAGTCGGTCGGCTCGCAGCCGGACGTGCTGCTCGGCTCCGGACTCGGCGGCAGCGTGAGGTCGATCGGCACGACCGTCCCGGTGACGTCGCCGGTGCCGGAGTAGTCGTAGGTCACGGTCTCGTATTCGGCCGGGTCCGGCGAGACCTGGCTCAGCGTCCCGGGCTCCAGGTTCCGGAAGAACGGGAACGTGAACTTCTGGATCTTCGTCGCGTAGCCGGCCTTGCGCAGCCGCTGGACGACGTAATCCACCGACGCCTTGTAGCCCGGGGTGCCCGAGGCCCGGGTGCCGTCGTTCTGGTTGGCAATCCGCTGGAGCGCCCGTTCGTGCTGCAGGATGCCGTTCACCGTGACCGCACTACGCAGCTTCGCGGTGTTGACGTTGTCGATGGCTGATGCCTGTGTCGGCACCAAGAGGCCGAGAGTCAGCGGGATTGCCGCTGCCCCCCATAGTGCTTTGCGCAATGCGCCCTCCGAGAGTGGGTATGGGTAGGTGTCCGCACCGTAACAAAGGTCACAGCCGTGGGTCTACCGGCTCGGACTCCAGGGCGAGCACTGCGAAGACGCACTCGTGCACGCGCCACAGCGGTTCGGCGCGCACCAGCCGGTCGAGCGCCTCCAGCCCGAGGGCATACTCCCGCTGCGCCATCGAACGCTTGTGCCCCAGCCCGCGCGACCGCAGCCGGGCGAGGTTCGCCGGTACGTCGTAGTCGGGCCCGTAGATGATCCGCAGGTACTCCGGCCCGCGCACCTTGAGCCCCGGCTGGACCGGCCCGCGCTTGCCCGGCACCACGTTGTCGGCGGGCTTGACCACCATGCCCTCGCCGCCGGCGGAGACCAGGTCGTGCCACCACTGCGTCACCGCCGCGGTCGACCCCGGGTCGGTGGTGTCGGCGAAGACCCGCCGGGTGGTCAGCAGCAGGTCCGGGTCGGCGGCGACCAGGCGGTCGACCACCTCGAGGTGCCAGGCGTGCGGCCGGGTCGAGTACGCCGCACCCTCCGCGGCCAGCACCGAGAACGGGGCCACCCGGACGCCGGCCAGCCCGTCGGTCGGCCAGACGTAGCGCCGGTACGCCGCGGCGTACGCCTCCGCGTTGGCCGCGCGGACCTTGGTCCGGGCGAGCAGGTCAGCCGCGTCGATGCCCCGCGCCCCCATCGCACCCAGGGCGGCGACGGCGACCGGGAGCGCCGCCCGGGCGGCCGCACCGACCGAGGCGTACTGGTCCCGCAACAGCCCCTCGGCCTTGGCGCTCCAGGGCAGCAGCTCGGCGTCGAGCAGCAGCCACGGCGTACCCAGCTCGTCGAACAGTCCGGCAGACTCGGCCGCCGCCCGCAGCCGGTCGACCAGCGCGGCCGTCAGGTCGGCGGTGAAGAAGGGCCGGCCGGTCCGCGTCCAGACCGCACCGAGCGCATCGCCGGGCGCGCCGAAACGGGCCCGCGCCGCGTCGAGGTCGCGGCAGACCAGGGCCACCGCGCGGGAGCCCATGTGCTTCTCCTCGCACACCACCGCGGCCACCCCGTCGGCCCGGTAGGCGTCGAAGGCCTGCTCCGGGTGCTCGAGCAGCGTGCCCTCGGCCGACGTCGCGACCGGGGCCATGGTCGGCGGCAGGTAGACCAGCCAACGCGGGTCGATGGCGAAGCGGCTCATCACCTCCAGCGCGGCGGCCGCGTTCTCCGCCCGGACGGCGATCCGCGGCAGGTAGGCCGTCTCCAGCACCCGGTCCCCCGCCACGTCGGTCAGGTCCAGCACGCCGGGATCGCGTACGCCCACGGCGGGCGCGGCCTCCGGGTTGGCCGGGAAGGGACGGGCCGGCTGGTAGTACACCTCGGCAGCCGGGACCGAGACGACCTCGCGCTCCGGGTAGCGCAGCGCGGTCAGCCGGCCGCCGAAGACCGCGCCGGTGTCCAGGCAGAGGGTGTTGTTCACCCAGACCGCGTCGGGCACCGGGGTGTGTCCGTAGAGCACCATCGCCCGCCCGCGGTAGTCCTCGGCCCAGGGCAGCCGGACCGGCAGCCCGTACTCGTCGGTCTCCCCGGTGGTCTGCCCGTAGAGGCAGAACTCGCGCACCCGTCCTGACGCCCGCCCGTGGTAGCGCTCGACCAGCCCCGCGTGCGCGACCACGAGGTCGCCGCCGTCGAGCACGTAGTGGCTGATCAGCCCGTCGGCGAACTCGTGCACCGCCCGCCGGAAGCCGGCCGGTTCTGCCTCCAGCTGCTCCAACGTCTCGGCCAGCCCGTGGCTGACCCGGACGTTCCGGCCGGCCAGCGCGCGGACCAGCTTGGCCTCGTGGTTGCCGGAGACGCACAGTGCGTCGCCGGCGGCGACCATGCCCATCACCAGCCGCAGCACACCGGGGGTGTCGGGCCCGCGGTCGACCAGGTCGCCCACGAAGACCGCCGTCCGCGACGGGTGGTGCGCGCCGACCGGCCGGCCCTGCTCGTCGCTGGTGATCGCGTAGCCCAGCCGGTCCAGCAGCTGCACCAGCTCGGCCCGACAGCCGTGCACGTCCCCGACCACGTCGAAGGGGCCGGTGCGGTCCCGGAGGTCGTTGTAGAGCCGGGTCCGGGTGATGGTCGCCGCCGCGATCTCCTCCTCGCCGCGCAGCACGTGCACGGTGCGGAAACCCTCCCGCGGCAGCCCCTTGAGGCCGCGGCGGAGCTGGTCGTGCTGGCGCCGGACGACGTGCTCGCCGAAGGCCCGGTCCGGGCGGGCGGCGTTGCGGGCCGCGCACACCGCGACGGGGACGTCGAGCACGATGGCCGCGGGCAGCACGTCGTGCTCGCGGGCCAGGGCGACCAGGCTCCGCCGGTCCTCCGGCTTCACGCTGGTCGCGTCGACCACGGTGAGCCGGCCGGCCGCCAGCCGCAGCCCGACGATGTGGCGCAGCCGCTCGCACGCCGGCGTGGTCGCCGCCTGGTCGGTCTCGTCGTCGGCCACCAGACCGCGGCAGAAGTCCGAGGAGATGACCTCGGTGGGCCGGAAGTGCGCCCGGCCGAAGGTGGACTTGCCCGAGCCGGTCACTCCGATCAGCAGGACCAGGCTGAGAGCGGGGATGCTGAGCTCGGTCATTCGGGCGCGGCTTCTCTCTCGGTGTGCGCGTCGCGCGCGGCGGGGGTCCGAGGGGGTCGTCCCCCTCGCTCATCAAGACGGGTGAGCACCGCCAGCTGGGTCGGCGGGCCCCCCCACGGCTACCCCCCCCCCCCCCGCCCGGACCCGCCCCGGTTAGCGGACCCCCCCCCCCCCCCCCCCCCCCGGCCCCCCCCCCCCCGGGGGGCCGCCCCCCCCCCCCGCCCCCCCCCCCCCCCGACCGGCAGGAACCGGACCGTGTACGCGTACGTGGCGGCCGTGCGCTCGGCCCACTGCCGGAACTCACCCCGGGTCCACTCGAAGCGGTGGTCGCCGTGCCGCAGCGACCCGGCGGGCAGGGTCTCGAAGCGCACGTTGTACTCGGCGTTGGGCGTGGTGACGATCACCGTGCCGGGCCGCGCGTCGCCGAAGACGGCCCGCTCGAGGG
>CAXTVE010000069.1:0-11721 GCA_964247485.1 uncultured Propionibacteriaceae bacterium | reverse complement strand
CTACCAGATCTACCCGCGGTCGTTCGCCGACAGCAACGGCGACGGCACCGGCGACATCCCCGGGATGATCGCGCGGCTGGACTACCTGGCCGAGCTGGGCGTGGACGTGGTGTGGCTGTCGCCGGTCTACCGCTCACCGATGGACGACAACGGCTACGACATCAGCGACTATCGAGACGTCGACCCGCTGTTCGGCACGCTGGCCGACCTGGACGAGCTAATCGCCGGGCTGCACGCCCGCGGCATCAAGCTGGTGATGGACCTGGTGGTCAACCACACCTCCGACGAGCACCCGTGGTTCGTCGAGTCCCGTGACCCGGCGTCGGCCAAGCGCGACTGGTACTTCTGGCGGCCGGCCCGCCCGGGGTCGACTCCGGGTACCGACGGCGCCGAGCCGACGAACTGGCAGTCGTTCTTCTCCGGCTCGACCTGGACCTTCGACGAGGGCAGCGGGGAGTACTACCTGCACGCGTTCTCGGCGCGTCAGCCGGACCTGAACTGGGAGAATTCGGACGTCCGCGAGGCCGTCTACACGATGATGCGGTGGTGGGTCGACCGCGGCGTGGACGGCTTCCGGATGGACGTCATCAACATGATCTCCAAGCAGCCCGAGCTCCGCGACGGAGAGCCGGCTCCGGGCCGGACGTTGGCCCGGGGCGAGCAGTTCTTCGTCAACGGACCGCGGCTGGAGGAGTTCCTGGCCGAGATGAACGCCCGCGTCGGGTTGACCGAGCGGAACCTGCTGACCGTCGGCGAGATGCCGGGCTCGACCATCGCGCTCGCCCGGAGCGTCACCGATCCGACCCGGCGCGAGCTGGACATGGTCTTCACCTTCGAGCACGTCGGGCTGGACCGGCAGCCCGAAGGCAGCAAGTGGGATCTCCGCGACCTCGAGCTGCCGGCGCTCAAGCAGAACCTGGCCGAGTGGCAGGCCGGCCTGGCCGGCGTGGGCTGGAACTCGCTCTACTTCGGCAACCACGACCAGCCGCGTACGGTGTCCCGGTTCGGCGACGACGCGCCGGAGCACCGGGTCAACTCGGCCAAGACCCTGGCCACGGTGCTGCACACCCACCAGGGCACGCCGTACATCTACCAGGGCGACGAGCTCGGCATGACCAACACCTACTTCGCCGACGTCAGCGCCTACCGCGACATCGAGTCGGTCAACTACCACGCCGACGCGCTCAGCCTCGGCCTGGAGGCCGAGGTGGTGCTGAAGTCGCTGGCTGCGCGCAGCCGGGACAACGCGCGTACGCCGATGCAGTGGGACGACCTCAGCCAGGCCGGGTTCACCGACGGCGTGCCCTGGCTGCCGGTCAACCCGAACTACGTGACGATCAACGCGGCCGCGGCCCGCAAGGACCCGGACTCGGTGTTCGCCCACTTCCGGGCACTGATCCGGATGCGGCGGGAGCTGCCGGTGCTGGTCGACGGGAGCTTCGAGCTGCTGCTGCCGGACCACCCGCAGCTGTGGGTGCTGACCCGGACCCTCGGCGACCAGGTCCTGGTCACGGTGGCCAACTGCTCGTCACAGCCGGCGGCGGTGCCGGGCGGGTCACTGCCGGACCTCGACGGACCGGCCGAGCTGCTGCTGGCCACCCATCCGGGTCCGATGGGGCCAGACCTCGCGCCGTGGGAGTCCCGCATCTTCCTGCGCCGCTGATGGCGGACCTGGCTCCGCCCTCGACCGCTGACCTGGTGGCCGCCGAGGGTCGCGGTGAGGCGCTGGACCCGCTGTTCTTCTGGGGTCACCATCCGCGCGCCGACGGGAGGCTCGGCCCCAGCTGTCTGAGCCAGTGGTGGCCGGCCCCGTTCGACGTCGCCGGCCGGACGTACGCGACGGCCGAGCACTACATGATGTGGGGCAAGGCGGTGCTGTTCGGCGACGAGGCGGCGGCGAGGAGGATCCTGGCCTCGAGTGACCCGGCCGAGGTCAAGCGTCTGGGACGGGAGGTGCGCGGCTTCGACGGGGCGGTCTGGGAGCGGCACCGCTACGGTGTCGTGGTCGCCGGCAACCGGGGCAAGTTCACCGCGAGCGACGACCTGCGGTCCTACCTGGTCGGCACCGGCGAGCGGGTGCTCGTGGAGGCGAGTCCTGTCGACCGGGTCTGGGGCATCGGGCTGGCGGCGGAGGACCCGGACGCCGCAGTACCGAGCCGCTGGGGCGGCCGCAACCTGCTGGGCTTCGCCCTGATGCAGGTCCGCACCGACCTGCGGTCCGAGGTCAGCTAGCCCGGTCGTCGACCGCAGTGCTGGACGCCTCGCCCGACTCCTCCGGCGGGGCGGTCGTCTCGGCGTCGGCGGGATGCTGGGCCGACCGCGCCCGGAGCAGGAACGGCAGGGCCAGCGCCGAGCCGAGGGCGGAGTAGAGGTAGGAGATCCGGTAGCCGAAGACGTCGGCGGCCTGGCCGAGCGCCGGCTGCGCGACCACCCCGCCGGAGCTGGAGACGAGGGAGTCGAAGGACAGGATCGTGGCCCGCTGCTGCGACGGGATCATCCCGTTCAGGTAGGCCCGGCGTACGGGCGTGACGGTGGCGTTGGCGAGGCCCCAGAGCACGACCAGCGCGACCACGACCCAGAAGTTGGCGACCAGGCCGACGCCGAGGATCAGGACGACACCGACGGTCGACATCAGCAGCAGCACCGAGGTGCGGCGGCGGAACCGGCGGCGGACCAGCGGGGTGATCAATCCGCCGACGATCTGCGCGCCGGCGGTCAGGGCGGCGACCAGCCCGGCGATCCCGTAGGCCTGGGGATCACCGTAGAGCTCGAGCAGGTAGGGCTGCAGCGCATAGAAGATGTAGACGCCGACGCCCATCAGGAAGAAGCCCGACAGCATGGTGTCGCGGATGGCGGGCACCTTCAGCCCGTACTGGACCGAGCTGTCGAGCAGCGCCCGCAGCTCCGCGCCGTACGTCTTGCCGTGCTCGGCGGTGAAGCCGAGGTCATGCATCAGCGCCCACGCGACGACGAACATGACCACCAGGACGCCGGCGCGGGCGAGGTAGGGCACGCCGAGGTTGGTGAGCTGGGCCAGGTAGCCGCCGGCCACCGACCCGAGCAGCATGCAGACGCCGGTGACGACCTGGCCGCGGGAGAAGACGCTCTCCAGCATCCCGTCGAACTTGGTGGCGGTCAGCGCGTCGACCAGCCAGGCCTCGGTGGCTCCGGAGAAGAAGGTGTAGCCCAGCCCCAGGAGCACCGACACGACCGCCCACCAGACGAACGCCGCGTCCACCTGCCACAGCAGTACGTAGAGCACCGTGGTGGCCGCCAGCGTGAGGGTGCCCCAGAGGAAGGAGACGCGCCGGCCGCGGGTGTCGGCGACCACGCCCGTGGGGATCTCGAACAGCACCAGGCCGACGGTCCAGAAGGCGTTGGCGGCGAACACCTCGAAGTTCGACAGCCCCGCGTCGAGCAGGAAGATGGTGTTGATACCCCAGATCAGCGAGGCGGCGAGGGTGTTGCCGGCGGTCAGGATGTAGAAGGTGCGGCGTACGGTCGCCGCGGTCTGCTGCACAGCCACGGCTCAGAGGTTATGCCCAGCCCGGCAGGTCGATCGCGGAGGATCCTTCCGGGTCGTCCCCGGACGATTCCTCACATGGTCCTGAGCCAGCCGAGGATCGCCTCGGTGACTGCGGCGGGGGCCTCCTCGTGGGGCAGGTGGCCGACGCCCGGCAGGTCCACGACGGTGTGCGGCGCATCGAGCCAGCGGTCGGCGGCGGTCATCGCGGCCAGCGGCACCAGGCGGTCGGCCGTGCCGTGGATGGACAGCAGCGGCAGCCGGACCGGCCGACGCAGCGCGCGTCGGAAGTCCCGCCCCGCGGTCCGGAGCTGCTGGCGGACGAAGGTCCGCTGGTACTCCAGCGCGCACTGCGGGCTCGGCCACTGGCGCAGCGCCTCCCGGTAGTGCCGGGCCTCGGCGGGCGTGAACACGCCCGGGCCGTCGCCCGCCCGGCTCCGCAGCAACCGCTCGACGTGGCGGCCGTCCCCGGCGAGGAGCCGGTGCTCGGCCAGCAGCGGCAGCTGGGCGAGGGCGATGCCGGGTAGCTGCTGCCGCCACGGGAAGGCCAGCGGGTGCGGAGCCGCCACGCTCGCGAGCGCCCGGACCGGGCCGGCCGCGTACGCGACGGTCGCCCAGCCGGCCATCCCACCCTCGTCGTGCCCGACCACGACGGCCTCGCTGAAGCCGAGGCTCTTGATCACCCCGGCCACGTCGTACGCGGTGGTGTGCGGGTCGTAGCCGCGTGGGGTCTTGTCGCTGCCGCCGTAGCCACGCAGGTCCATGGCCGCCACGCTGAGACCGGCCGCGTCCAGCGCCGGGATCTGGTGCCGCCAGGCCCACCAGAACTCGGCGAACCCGTGCAGCAGCAGCACGAGGTCGCGGGTGGGGGAGAAGTGCTCACCGACGGCGACGTGGAAGCGGATGCCGTTCGCGGCGATGTCGCGGTGCCGCCAGGGGCCGTCCAGGCCGGGACCAAGTACGCCGGCGGGGGTCACCGCTTGAGGGCGGAGCTCCCTCGGTCCAGCTCGGACCCCTCTCGACGCGGCATGACCTGGCCCTCGATCTGCGGCGCCTTGGCCCCGGCCCGCGCCTGCGGAACCCCGGCCGTGACCGCGGTGCCCGGCCCGTTGGGCGGGGCGATAGGGGTCTCGGGGCCCTTGACCTTCTTGATCATCAGGTAGCCGACGCCGGCGCAGATGCCGGCGACCAGCAGCAGGGCGACGCCGACCACCAGCAGGCCGAGCCAGACCCCCCAGTCGAAGAGCTCGGCCAGGCCGAAGCCGGCCGCGAAGTAGAGCACCGAGAGCGCGCAGATGCCGAAGTAGCCGGCGCCGGCGAACAGGCCGGCACCGATCCCCCCGTTCTTGGCCGCGGGGATGAGCTCGGTCTTGGCCAGCGCGACCTCGTCGCGGACCAGTTGCTTGACGTCGTCGGTGATGGACTTGATGAGATCGCCGACCGGCTGGTCTGTCATGATCAGCTCCTTATCCTCACGCCGACCCTATCGGGCCGCGCGTCAGTCCTCGTCGGCGGACGTGGCGCCGGCCAGGTTGGTCTTGATCAGGTCCATCACCGACGAGTCGGTCAGGGTGGTGACGTCGCCCAGGTCACGGTTCTCGGCCACGTCGCGGAGCAGCCGGCGCATGATCTTGCCCGAGCGGGTCTTGGGGAGCTCCTCGACCACCATGATCTGCCGCGGCCGGGCGATCGGGGAGATCTCGTTGGACACGTGCTTACGCAGCTCGGCCACCACGTCCTCCCCGCCGTCCCCGGCCTCCGAGCGGAGGATGACGAACGCCACGATGGCCTGTCCGGTGGTGTCGTCGGTCGCTCCGACCACGGCCGCCTCCGCCACCTTGGGGTGCGACACCAGCGCCGACTCGATCTCGGTGGTCGACATCCGGTGCCCGGACACGTTCATCACGTCGTCCACCCGGCCGAGCAGCCAGAGGTCGCCGTCCTCGTCCTTCTTGGCTCCGTCGCCGGCGAAGTAGAGGCCGGGGAAGCGCGACCAGTAGGTGTCGGCGTACCGCTGGTCGTCACCCCAGATGGTGCGCAGCATCGAGGGCCACGGCTTGGTGACCACGAGATAGCCGCCGGAGCCGTTGCCCACCCGCTTCGCCTCGTCGTTGACCACCTCGACGCTGACGCCGGGGATCGCGCGCATCGCCGCCCCCGGCTTGCCCTCGGTCACCCCCGGCATCGGGGAGATCATGTGCATCCCGGTCTCGGTCTGCCACCAGGTGTCGACCACCGGCGTACGGTCGCCGCCGATGTAGTGCCGGTACCAGACGTACGCCTCGGGGTTGATCGGCTCGCCCACCGAGCCCAGGATCCGCAGCGTGGAGAGGTCGAACTGCTCGGGGATGTCGGCACCCCACTTCATGAAGGTGCGGATGGCGGTGGGCGCGCAGTAGAGGATCGTGACCTGGTACTTGTCGACGATCTCCCACCAGCGGCCCTTGTGCGGGGTGTCGGGGGTGCCCTCGTACATCACCGAGGTGGTCGCGTTGCTCAGCGGCCCGTAGACCAGGTAGGAGTGCCCGGTCACCCAGCCGATGTCGGCCGCCGTCCAGTAGACGTCGGACTCGGCCTTGAGGTCGAAGGTCGCCCACTGGGTGTAGGAGGTGCCGACGAGGTAGCCGCCTGTGGTGTGCAGGATGCCCTTGGGCTTACCGGTGCTGCCGGAGGTGTACATGATGTAGAGCGGGTGCTCGGCCGGGAAGAACTCACACGCGTGCTCGGTCGACTGGCGCCCGACGACCTCGTCCCACCAGACGTCGCGCCCCTCGGTCATCTCGGTGTCCTGGCCGGTGCGGCGGATCACCAGGACGTGGGTCACGTCCGGGCAGCGCTCCAGGGCCTTGTCGACCGCGGGCTTCAGCGCGGCGGCGGACCCGCGGCGGTAGCCGCCGTCGGCGGTGATCACGACCTCGACGCCGCAGTCCAGGATCCGGGTGGCCAGCGCGTCGGCGGAGAAGCCGCCGAAGATCACCGTGTGCGGGGCGCCCAGCCGGGCGCAGGCGAGCATCGCCACCACGGCCTCCGGGATCATCGGCAGGTAGATCGCCACCCGGTCCCCGGCCTCGACACCGAGCTCGGTCAGGGCGTTGGCGGCCTGCTTGACCTGGGTGGTGAGGTCGGCGTACGTGATCGTGCGGGTGTCACCCGGCTCACCCTCGAAGTGGAACGCGACCCGGTCGCCGAGCCCGGCCTCGACGTGCCGGTCCAGGCAGTTGTACGCCGCGTTGAGCGTGCCGTCGGCGAACCACGTCGCGAACGGCGCGTTGCTCCAGTCGAGGATCTGCGTCGGCTCGGTGTCCCAGCTGATCCGGCGGGCCTGCTCGGCCCAGAAGGCCTCCACGTCCTCGGCCGCCTGGTCGTAGGTGGCGGCGGTGACGTTGGCCTGCTCGGCCAGCTCGGGTGGCGGGGGGAAGCGGCGGTCCTCGTGCAGCAGGTTGGCCAGAGCCTCGTCACTCATGACCAGACTCTATCGATCCTCAGCTGCCCTTCTCGAGCTCGTCCTCGCTGGACTCGTCGAGGATGTCGTCGAGCGCCTCGCGGACGGACTGACGGGTGGCCAGCCGGACCGAGGCCGCCTGCTGCAGCTCCGGGGTGTCGGCGTCGGCCAGTCGGTCGCGTTCGATCTGCTCCCTCTCCAGGGCGCGGTCCCGGGCGAAGCGGATGCGATCGAAGATCTCCATGGCGGTCCTTCCTCTCGGTGTGTCGCGGTCGGCGGTGTCCGCGTCGGGGTGCGCCGGGTGGGGTATGCGTCGAAGGCGAGGCTGTCGGTAGAAAATAGCCCCAGACCCATTTTCCCAAACCCGAAGGAGTGTGGCGTGTCCGAACCCACCGGTGTGGCCAAGCTGGTCGAGCTGGCCAAGGACATCAAGATCACCATGTTCACCACGATCGACGACGAGGGACACCTGGTCAGCCGGCCGATGGCCCAGCAGCTGACCGAGGCGGACGGTGACCTGTGGTTCTTCGCCGAGCGTGACTCCCGGGTGATCGACCAGATCACCGCCAACTCCCACGTCGGCCTGACCCTGAGCGACAGCAGCACCTGGATCTCGATCGACGGCGACGCGCAGGTCGTCGACGACACCGCCAAGGCGCGCGAGCTGTGGAACCCGTTCGTGGAGGCCTGGCTGCCGCAGGGCCCGGAGGACCCGACCGTGATGCTGATCAAGGTCGACCCGCACACCGCGGAGTACTGGGACACCCCGGGTGGCCGCGTCGCCTCACTGATCAGCCTGGTCAAGGCCAAGGTGACCGGTGAGCCGTACCAGGGCACCGACCAGGCGACAGTCCAGCTGTGAGCTTTACGCCGAAGCACGCGATCGTCACCGCGTCCGACTCCGGGATCGGCAAGGCCACCGCGGTGGCCCTCGCCATCCGGGGGATGGACGTGGGCATCACCTGGCACACCGACTCCGACGGTGCGGAGGCAACGGCCGAGGAGGTACGCGGGCTCGGTCGGAAGGCGTACGTCGAGCGGCTGGACACCACCGATCCGCCCCGGTGCGGGGTGGTGGTCGACCGGCTCGCCGACGACCTCGGCGGGCTGGACGTCTTCGTCAACAACGCCGGGACCGGGGCGTCGGAGCTGTTGGTCGACCTCGACTACGACGACTGGCGCGAGATCATGTGCACCAACCTGGACGGGGCGTTCATCTGTCTCCGGCAGGCGGCGCGGCGGATGGTCAAGGCCGGTCAGGGCGGCCGGCTGATCGCGGTGACCAGCGTGCACGAGCATCAGCCACGGGTCGGCTCCGGGGCGTACGACGCCTCCAAGCACGGCCTCGGCGGGCTGATGAAGACCTTCGCGATCGAGCTCGGTCAGTACGGCATCACCGCCAACTCGGTGGCCCCGGGCGAGATCGCGACGCCGATGACCGGACAGGAGGACGTCGACCCGCACACCGTGAAGCGGCCGGGCATCCCGCTCGGCCGGCCGGGCGACGCCCGGGAGATGGCCGCCGTCATCGCCTTCCTGGCCAGCGCCGAGTCGAGCTATGTCACCGGCGCCTCCTTCGTCGCTGACGGCGGGATGCTGCAGATGGGCCCGCACGCCGGCTCGCACCTGCAGAGCGACGACTGGCGCAAGGGCTGAGGCCCTGACCCGACTTGTGGGGGGGGGGGGGGGGGGGGGGGGGGGGCCGCCCCCCCCCCCCCCCCCCCCCCCCCAACGTCGGAGGGAGCGGCTCAGTGCGCGGTCGCCTTCTCCGCGCCGGCGCCGGTCAACGAACGGACCTCGAGCTCGTCGAAGCGGTCCTGGCTGCTCGTGTCCTTGCTGACCAGCGTTCCGACGATGCCGCAGAGGAAGCCGAACGGGATCGACACGATGCCCGGGTTGCGCAGCGGGAACCAGGCGAAGTTGGCGCTGGTGATCATCGACGTCGCCGTGCCCGACACCACCGGGGAGAAGAACACCAGCACCACGGCGCAGAGCAGGCCGCCGTAGATGCTGAAGGTCGCCCCCATGGTGTTGAAGCGCCGCCAGAACAGGTTGAAGATCAGCGCCGGCAGGTTCGCCGACGCCGCCACGGCGAAGGCCAGAGCCACCAGGAAGGCGATGTTCTGCCCCTGTGAGACGATCGCGAGCCCGATCGCGACCGCGCCGATGGCGAACGCCGCGACCCGGACCACGAAGAGCTCGCTCCGCTCGCTGGCCCGGCCCGTCTTGATCACGCTGGCGTACAGGTCGTGCGCGACCGAGGCTGCCGCTGTGAGCGTCAGCCCGGCGACCACGGCCAGGATCGTCGCGAACGCCACCGCGGAGATCAGCGCCAGCAGGACCGACCCGCCCAGGGTGCCCTCGCCGCCACCGACCGCCTGGGCCAGCAGCGGGGAGGCGGCGTTACCGGCCGAGGTCTGCACCTGGCTGCCCTGGCCGGTGTCGACCAGCGCCGCCGCGCCGAAGCCCAGCACGAGGGTCATCAGATAGAAGGTGCCGATCAGCCCGATCGCCCAGAGCACCGACTTGCGGGCCGCCTGGGCGGTGGGGGTGGTGTAGAAGCGGATCAGGATGTGCGGCAGGCCCGCGGTGCCGAGCACGAGCGCGAGACCCAGCGACAGGAAGTCGATCTTGCCGACCAGGTCCTTGCCGTAGAGCAGACCGGGCTCGAGGAACGCCTGGCCCTTGCCCGACGCCTCGGCCGCAGCGCCGAGCAGAGCCGACAGGTTGAAGCCGAACTGGGCCAGCACCAGGATCGTGATCAGCAGGCTGCCGATCATGAGCAGCACGGCCTTGACGATCTGCACCCAGGTGGTGCCCTTCATCCCGCCCAGGGTGACGTAGATGATCATGAGGATGCCGACGCCGACGATCACCAGCGCCTTGGTCACCGAGTCGGTGATCCCGAGCAGCAGGCCGACGAGGCTGCCGGCCCCGACCATCTGAGCCAACAGGTAGAAGATCGACACGACGATGGTCGAGGTGGCCGCGGCGGTCCGGACCGGCACCTGGCGCATCCGGTAGGCGAGCTGGTCGGCCATCGTGTAGCGGCCCGAGTTGCGGAGCAGCTCGGCGACCAGCAGCAGGGCGACCAGCCAGGCGACCAGGAAGCCGATGGAGTAGAGGAACCCGTCGTAGCCGTAGAGGGCGATCGAGCCGGAGATGCCCAGGAACGAGGCGGCCGACATGTAGTCGCCACCGATGGCCAGCCCGTTCTGGAAGCCGGAGAAGTTGCGGCCGCCCGCGTAGTACTGCGCGGCGGTCGAGCTCTGCCGCGACGCCCAGAACGTGATGCCCAGGGTGACCGCGACCACGGCGAGGAACAGCGAGATGGTCAGGACGCGGTCGCCCGTCACCATCGGGATCAGCAGCAGAGTGCTCACCGGCCGGTCTCCTTCTCGAACTCGTCGCGCAGCTGGTTGGCCAGGGGGTCCAGGTTCTTCGTCGAGTAGCGCGAGTACAGGAACGCGATGACGAAGGTGGAGGCGAACTGCAACAGCCCGAAGACGACGGCGACGTTGACGTTGCCGATCACCGGGGTGTTCATGAAGTCGCGGGCCCAGTTGTTGCAGATGACGTAGGTGATGTACCAGACCATGAACGCGACCGTGGCCGGGAACGCGAAGCGCCGGTAGCGCTGCCGCAGCTCGGCGAAGTCGCCCTCGCCGGCGATCCGCTCGTAGACCTCGTGCTCGCTCACGCGAGCCCGATCCGACGGCGCCCGCCGCGTACGGCGTTTGCTGGCCATGGTCGCCTCCACTCCATACTCAGGCGGCGATCTGGCCTCGCGGAAACCGTTCCGGCTGCGACCCGGCCGCCATTGGTCATCGGGTTGGTGCAGACGATAACCGGAACCGCCGACAGCCCGGAAGGGCGGTGGACGAAGCGTGATGTCGGGAGTTCAGAGAGCGATCTGGAGGACGTCGTCGAACTCGCCCTCCATGACCATCCCGGAGTGGTCGACCTCCGCCCGCCAGCACGAGGCCTGGAAGGGCAGCAGCAGTGGGTCGGGGGCCCGGGCCGAACCGTCGTAGAGCAGCCCGACCTCGGCGAGCAGGGCCTCGCGTCGCCACGGCTCGAGGGCTCGAACGGCGGGGCGACGTTCGACCATGGCCAGCAGCTGGGGCCGGGTGATCGGCACCCAGTTGCGGAAGTTGCGGCGCTCCAGCGAGGAGAAGAAGGGGCTGGCGGCGACGCGGTCGACGGAGTCGGCGCCGAAGTCGCCGCGCATGGCGTCCGGGTCGGCCTGCTGCAACAAGTCACTGAGCCGGCGGACCCACGGCACGGTGTCGTCCCGGGTGTTGTACGCCACGGCGAGCCGGCCGCCCGGCCGCAGCACCCGGGCGATCTCGGTCAGCGCGTAGCCGGGGGCGAACCGGTGCAGGGTGGCGGCGGCGGTGACCACGTCGAAGTGGCAGGAGAGGAAGGGCAGCGACTCGACCCGGCCGGCGACGTGCCGCCGCGTACCGAGCCGGTCGGGCAGGCCGGCGACCCGGTCGGCGTTGCGGTCCAGGCAGAACACCTCGTGCCCGGCCTCGTGCAGCACGGCGGCGAAGGCTCCGGCGCCCGAGCCCAGGTCGAGGACCCGCTGGCGCTCGTCGGTCACCATCCAGGCGACCACGGCGTCCGGATAGGGAGCCCGCCCCGTGCTCATGCACAAGACTGTAAGTCGTGCCGGACCCCCTGGCTGATCTTGCGCCGGGGCCCGGCGTGCCGTCCGCGGGGGCCGCCGCGACGGCGGCGGTGGACGTGGTGC
>CAXTVE010000068.1:0-11724 GCA_964247485.1 uncultured Propionibacteriaceae bacterium | reverse complement strand
GTCGGCGCCACCGTCCGCGCCGCCGTCCTGCACGCCCGTCACGCCCTCGGCACCGCCGTCGGCCGGACCCTCGAGGTCATCGACCCCGTCGCTGGAACCGTAGGTTGGTTCGCTCATCGATCCTCCGTTGAGTAGTCAGACCGCAGCCCTCGTTGACCCGGTCACTCCTACCTTTACACCTGCCGCCGAGAGCCGAAACGGGAGGGGCCGAGCCAGCGGACGCGAGGCGGCGAGCGTCGCTGCGCGAGGCGCCAGACCACACGGAGGGTGTCGGTGCCGGCGACTAGGGTCGACGACGTGACTGCCGGGTGGACCTCGTTGCTCAGCAACGAGGCCATCACTGCCATGGTCGGGCACGAGGCGTTCGCCAGGGCGATGGTCGCGGCCCGCTCCGGGCACGTGCACGACGTGGAGCTCGACGCCGACTCGCTGGTGGTCAGCGGCCGCGTCAAGGGCACCTACCGCGACGACTACGCGGTGCGCATCCACCTGGCCAGCTCGCGCACCGGGACCGTCACCGCCTACCGCAGCCAGTGCACCTGTCCGGTGGTGGTCGACTGCAAGCATGCCGCCGCGGTGCTGGTCGTCGCCCGGCACCAGATCGCCCAGCCCGGCGTCGAGCGGCCGGCCTGGGAGAAGGCGCTCGACAAGCTGGTGGCCGGGTCGCCACCGGCGGAGGTGGAGATCGCCCCGCTGGCCTGCGAGTTCGGGGTCGAGACCATTCCGGCCTTCCGCGGCTACGCGGGCCGCCGCGACCTGAGGATCCGGCCGGCCCGGCTGGGCAAGGGCGGCCAGTGGGTGCGCAGCGGGATCGGCTGGGACGACCTGGACTTCGTCGCCCGCTCCTACGTGCCGGCGCACCGCGAGCTGCTGCTGCAGCTCCGGGCCGCCGCCGGGTCGAGCGCCCGCTACACCCTGCCGCGCAGCGCGTGGCTCTCCCTCAGCACGGTGGGCAGCGGGTTCTGGGGGCTGCTGGGGCAGGCGGCCAGTGTCGGCCTCGCCCTGATCACCGCGCCGCCGCTCACCGGGCCACTCCGCACCGACTCGCCCGCCGGGGTCCGGCTGGACGCCACCCGGTCGCCTGACGGCGGCCTGCGGCTGCGGCCCCAGGTGCTGGTCGAGGACCGTGCGCTGGCCGACGGCGCCCTCGGGGTGATCGGCGAGCCCGCCCACGGGGTGTTCTGGGTGCAGCCCGGTCCGGACGGCGGCGAGGAGGTCTGCCTGGCCCGGCTGGAGTCCCTGCTCAGCCGCGAGCTCCGCCACCTGCTGGTCGAGGAGCGGGCCGTGGAGGTCCCGAGCGGCGATGAGCCGCGCTTCTGGTCCGACTTCGCGCCGGCCCTGCGGCAACAGGTGCCGGTGACCGCCAGCGACGGCTCGGTCAGGGTGCCCGCCGCCGTGCCGCCGGACCTCGCCCTGACCGTCACCTTCGCGCCCGGCCACCGCGTACGGCTGGACTGGGCGGTGCGCTATCCAGGGGCGGCGGGGAAGCCGGCCTTCGCGCTGGACGAGCCCCCGGCCGGCCGCACCGTCCGCGATCCGGGCGCCGAGCGGGAGCTGCTCGCCGGACTGGGTCTGGCCGACCGGCCGGTCGAGCTGGCCGGTCGCGCGGCGCTGGAGTTCGTCGAGCACCGCGTGCCCGAGCTCGCCGCCCGCGGGGTGGAGGTGGTGCTGTCGGGGGAAGTCGTCGACTACCGGCAGAGCACCGCGGACCCGAAGATCCGGGTAGGTGCGACCCGGCGCCCGAAGGCAACCGACTGGTTCGACCTGCAGGTCGGCGTGACGGTGGACGGCGAGGAGGTGCCCTTCGATGAGTTGTTCGTCGCCCTGGCCACGGGCGAGGAGTACCTGGTGCTGGAGACCGGGGTGTACTTCGACCTGGACCGCCCGGAGTTCACCGCGCTGCGGGAGCTGATCACCGAGTCGCAGGCGCTGGTCGACCGGCCGCAGTCGGGACTGGCCCTCAACCGGTTCCAGACCAGCCTCTGGGAGGACCTGGCGGCCCTCGGCGCCGAGATCGACCAGTCGGTGCAGTGGCAGTCGGCGGTCCGCGGGCTGTCAGACCTCACCGCGCTGGAGCCGGTCGATCCGCCGGCCGGCCTGCGGGCGGAACTGCGGCCGTATCAGCTCGACGGGTTCCGCTGGCTCAACTTCCTCTGGACCGCTCAGCTCGGCGGGATCCTGGCCGACGACATGGGTCTGGGCAAGACGGTGCAGACGCTGGCTTTGGTGCTGCGCGCCCGGGAGACCGAGCCCGGTGCGCCGCCGTTCCTGGTCGTCGCCCCGACCAGCGTGGTGTCCAACTGGACGGCGGAGGCGGGCCGGTTCGCGCCGGACCTGAAGGTCGTCGCGCTGACCGGGTCGACCGCCACCCGCCGGCGGTCGGTGGCCGAGACGGTTGCCGGGGCCGACCTGGTGGTGACCTCCTACGCGCTGCTGCGGATCGAGTGCGAGGCGCTCGCCGGCCTGACCTGGTCCGGCCTGGTGCTGGACGAGGCGCAGTTCGTCAAGAACGCGCGAGCCAAGACCTACGCCTGCGCCCGCCGGATGCGGGCACCGTTCCGGCTGGCCATCACCGGCACGCCGT
The DNA here is from genome assembly GCA_964247485.1 of uncultured Propionibacteriaceae bacterium. Classification (GTDB taxonomy): domain Bacteria; phylum Actinomycetota; class Actinomycetes; order Propionibacteriales; family Propionibacteriaceae; genus Microlunatus. The sequence continues at coordinate 9,140 of CAXTVE010000068.1, read as the reverse complement.
TGGAGAACAGCCTGATGGACCTGTGGGCGCTGCTGTCGCTGGCCGCGCCCGGCCTGTTCCCCTCCTCGGAGCGGTTCGCCGAGTACTACCGCCGGCCGATCGAGCGGCACCGCGACGCCGCTCGACTGGCGCAGCTGCGGCGGCGGATCCGGCCGGTGCTGCTGCGGCGGACCAAGGACGCGGTCGCCGCCGACCTACCGGCCAAGCAGGAGCAGGTGGTCGAGGTCGAGCTGCACCCGCGGCACCAGCGGATCTACCAGACCCACCTGCAGCGGGAGCGGCAGAAGGTGCTGGGTCTGATCGAGGACCTGGACGCCAACCGCTTCACCGTCCTCCGCTCCCTGACCCTGCTGCGTCGGCTGAGCCTGGACGCTGCGCTGCTGGATGAGGCCAACGCCTCGGTCCCGGCCGCGAAGGTCGAGGTGCTGCTCGACGACCTCGCCGAGATCGTCCGGGAGGGGCACCAGGCGCTGGTGTTCAGCCAGTTCACCACCTTCCTCGGCCGGATCCGCAACCGGCTGGACCAGGCCGGCGTCGCGTACGCCTATCTGGACGGGAGCACGCGCGACCGGGACGAGGCGGTGCAGCGCTTCCGCGGCGGCGACGCGTCGGTGTTCCTGATCAGCCTCAAGGCCGGTGGCTTCGGGCTCAACCTGGCCGAGGCGGGCTACTGCTTCGTGCTCGACCCGTGGTGGAACCCGGCCACGGAGGCCCAGGCCGTCGACCGGGCGCACCGGATCGGGCAGACCAAGTCCCTGATGGTCTACCGGCTGGTGGCCAAGGGCACCATCGAGGAGAAGGTGATGGCCCTCAAGGCCGCCAAGCAAGAGCTCTTCGGCTCGATCTTCGACGACGACGGGCTGTCCGGGGCGGCCCTCACGGCCGATGAGATCCGACACCTGATAGCGGGCTGAGACCCGGCAATTGCTGCGTCAACTATGTCTTTTTTTGGACATGGCCAGAAGAGGACAAACGGCGGTTTCGGCCTCGACACCCCGATCACGAGACGGCTAACTTCTCAAGAGTCAGGAGTTGGTCCGCCAACAACTGACGGGCATCGCCCTTCGACACGTTCATTACGAACGTTCCTCTATGGGGGAGGGAACGTCGGGGATGTGGTCGGGCGGGCACCGCTCAGGTTGTCGATGAGGTCGGCAGAGATGCGCCTCGCCGCCAGCCTCTGGGGTACCCGTCGAGTGACCCACGGCCGCTCGCGCTCGGGGATCATGCTCGTGCCTCTCGCCTCTGGCGGGAGGCACGAGTGTGTCCGGGGCGTTCACCCGCTGAGCGCGCCTGGACGGGACAGGCATGTCGCCGAGCTGGGCCGAACGCACCGGGCCCGCCGAGCGAAGCACGTCGACGTGACCGGGTTCGCCGGTCGAGATGCTGCTCACCGAGAAACTCGCCGTCGTGCGGTGCGATCGAGTCGGCTCACCAGGTGAATAATTTTCCTGAGGGAATCTTGAGCAGGGCTTGACCTCACCCGGACACGCGGCGGAGCCGGGCGCGCCAGGCTGACAGACGTCGGATCGCGGGGGCGGCTCGACGCGAGGCATCTGTTGCCTCGAGAGGTAGGTGAGCACGACGTGCTGGTCATCGAGGGCCTGGCGGGCGGGTCTCGTGGCTGAGGTCACGAGCGGGTCCACCAAGGCGGATGGGAACGTGGCAGGGCTGGACGACGACGCGATCATGGCCCGGTTCGTCCGGGACTACCTCGGCCTGCTCGAGAAGCGCGTCGCCACCATCACCGCGCAGCTGGAGTCCGGCAACGACCTGACCGCCCACATCTCGCTGCTGAGCCTGGAGTCGACCAGTGCGATGGTCGGCGAGAAGGAGCTCTCGCGGATCGCCGGGGTGATCCGGGGCGCCGTCGAACGGGGCCAGAAGACCACCGTGCCCGCCCTGGTGAGTGCGATGACCGCCGAGGCGGGCCGCGTACGCGAGCGGCTCGGGTCTCCCTCGGCGTCAGGTTGAGCCCACCGGTCCCGTTGCCGGTCGACTCCGCTGTTGCTTCGGCACCCGGAGTGCGCTAAGCAGGAATGGTTCCTCGCCAGCCAGCTGAGCTCGAGGTTCCGGGGGTGTTCGATGATCGTGCAGACCGGGCAGCGCCTTCTCGGCCGTCTCTTCGACGTGCTCTACGTGGCCGGACGGCGCTATGCCGTCTACGACCAGTCGCGCTACGTCGAGGCGCACCGCACACCCGACGAGAGGGCGACCGGCTTCGACTGGACCCTCTACCAGGTGATGGTCAGCGACCGGGCCCGGGTCGGCGCCTATCGGAAGGACATCGAGGCGCTCGTCGCAGGGAAGCGGGTGCTCGAGGTCGGTCCTGGCCCCCATGCGGCGCTGACCATCATCGCCGCGGAGGCCGGCGCAGCTTCGATCCTCTCGATCGAGGCCAACGACTGGGCCGCCGCGGAAGCACGACGACGCGTTCGCCGATTCGGGGACCGGGTGCGGGTGCTGGCCGGGCACACCGATCAGGTGAGCGACGAGGCTGTCGGAGCGTCGCGGCACTTCGACGTGCTCCTCATCGAGTGCTACCACGCCATCGCCAGCCAGGAACGGGTGGTCGAGACGATCAGCTCTCTTCGCCGGCGTGGCTGGTCCTTCGACGTCGTGATCTCCAAGGGGTTCACGACCTTCGTCGCACCGGCCGCCGGCCCGAGGAGCACCCGGATGACCAGGCTCGAGCGGCTCGGGATGGGCTGGCCGTCCCGACGGGCGGCGGCCGACGCGGCGATGGCCGAGCGCTGGAGCAGTCTGCACGGCGACATGAGCGAGATCGCCTCGAGGCGGCTGAGTCCGGCCCAGGCCTGGCAGTGGTGCGACTTCGAGGGAAGCGGCCAGCTGAGCACCGTCGGAGCCCTGCGCTTCCCGGTCGACCAGGTGGGCCACTTCGCGGGTCTGCAGTTCTTCAACCACTTCCACTTCCACCACGGCCGTCTCGACACGGGGGAGACCCCGACCGACTGGGGCGTCTACTTCGTGCCGATCCGGCTCGACGTACCACCCGACCGACGAACCGGCGCCGGCGAGCTGGTCCTGCACACGAGACAGCCGGATCCGGAGCGCCCGTCGCTGGTGGACCTCGAGGTCGAGCTGGACGGGGTCAGCTCGAGCAGCCTGCGGCTCTGATCGGCCGACGTGGACCGACCGGAGCGGGCAGTCAGGCCGGCTGGGCCTCGGCCAGGCGGTAGCCGACCCCGCGTACGGTCTCGATGTAGCGGGGCGAGGACACCGGGTCATTGAGCTTGCGACGGAGGTTGGCCATGTGCACCTCGACCGCCCGCCGGTCGGAGTCGCTGACGTACCCGCTGCCCGCGGCGTAGTCCCCGCGCAGCTCCAGGGCCAGGCTGTCCTTGGAGACGACCCGGCGCGCCCCGCCCATGATTGCGAGCAGCAGGTCGAATTCGCTCCGAGTCAGCTCGACGGGGGCCCCGTCCAGGTCGCACAACCACATGTCGGCATTGATCCGCAGCCCGTTGTGGGTCAGCCAGCCGTCGTCCTCGGCGCCGGACTCGGGCGGTTCCGAGCCGGCCGGCGACCGGTCGGCGACCGGCCCGGCCGGGTCCGGGGCGGGTGTCGATCCGGCCGGGACCACCGGCGTGCTGAGGTGGTAGCGCCGCAGCATGGCCTCGATCCTGGCCCGCAGCTCGCGCGGCCGGAAGGGCTTGGTCAGGTAGTCGTCGGCACCGGCGTCCAGCCCCATCAAGGTGTCGATCTCCTCGTCGCGGGCCGACAGCATGATGATGTAGGTCGAGCTGAAGCGCCGGATCTGACGGGCCACCTCGAAGCCGTCGATCCCCGGCAGGCTGATGTCCAGGGTGGTCAGGATCGGCTGGTGGGCCTGGATGGCCTCGATGCCGTTCGGACCCGAATCGGCGGTGTGGCAGGTGAAACCGGCCTGCCCGAGGATGGCCTCGAGCAGGTTCCGGATGTCGGCATCGTCTTCGATGACCACGGCCACCCGGGGTGGCGCGGTCGAGCTCACTGGAAGTTCACGGCGTAATAGACCTGGGCGTCGAGGTTCTGGACGGTGGAGTCGGACTCGCGCTGGAAAACGCGGGAGAAGCGGTCCGCGAAGCCCAACACGTTGTCGTTATAAGAACACACGTCGTAGGCAATTACTGCCCGTTCCGCAACTAAAGGCTTGATGGCGAGGGCGGCGCAGGTCTCCAGGAAGCGCGCCTCCCGTTTGGTCGGCCGGGCCAGGCCGAACCCCAGGTAGTAGACCGCGTTGCGCGCCCACTGCTCGGGGAAGCGGGCCTGGAAGTACTCGGGGCTGATCCACGGCACCGTGTCGAGGTGCCGGGTGAGGGTGATGAGACCGATCGGTTCACCGCTCGACTCCCAGGCCACGTACTTGTCGATCCGGCCGTCGTGCATCTGCGCGAAGAACTCCTCGCGCGTCAGCACCTGCCGGGCGACCGCCTGCGTCTTCAGCGGGTCGAACGCCCGCCGGTACAGCACGAAGAGGTGCTCCGCATCGGTGCCGGTCACTTCGCTCTCCCGAGTGAACCGCCAGGGCCCGCCTGCGGTCCAAATGTCCGTCCCGTGCTGCGGGCGCGTCGAAAGATTCATGTTCTATCCCTCCGAGTTGAGTAGGTCCCTCCATCCGGCCGCGGCGTAGGTGGCGACGACGACGGCGCACACCGGCCGGTCGACGCAGGGCACTGAGGTGACGACCGCACCTGCGATTCGGTACTCCTCGCGGCGCGTCGCCGCCATCGAGGTGAGCGAGGCGTCCAGATCGTGGCGGACCTGTGCCTCCGACGAGCCCGAGTGCTCCACGAACAGGCCCGGTCGCGCGGGGTCGGCAGGCCACGACCACCCGAGCCCCGCCCAGGCGTGCTCGCCGCGAGTGTCGGCGTAGGAGTCGGCGTAGACGCAGTAGGCGATGTCCCCGGGTGTGCCGGGCAGCTGGTCCGCGCCGCCGACCTCACGTACCTCGGCGTACGGGGGGACCACCGAGCTGAGCCGGACCAGGTTGTAGCCGGCCACCCCGGCGGCGAACAGGGCCGCGTCGAAGGCCGCCAGATGGGTGGGGCCGCTGCCGGTGCCACGACTGACGCGAATCAGGAGCTGGCTGGACCGTTGGGCGACCTGGCCTGCTCCGACGCTGTCCGCCGGGGCCGGCGGGACGGGGTTGGGTGCTGCCACCGCGGCCTCCTCGAGGTGATCACTTCTGACGGGGTGATCGCTCGGTGAAGTCCCAACGGTAGCGGGAGGGTTAAAACCTACTGGAGGTCGAAGGGGCAACATCCTGGCGTGGCATGGCGTACGCAGGCCCGGCGCGGACCGCGCCGTTCGTCGGAGCCACCGTGTCGACCGGCCCGTCGGTCGGCAGGGTGAACGTGAACGTGGTGCCCGCCCCGGCGTTGTTGCGGGCCCAGATCCGACCCCCCAGCCGCTCGACGATGCTCTGGCTGATGGACAGCCCGAGCCCCGAGCCGCCCTTCTCGCGGGCGTCGGAGGAGTCGACCTGGGAGAAGCGGTCGAAGATCCGGTCGAGCTTGTTCTCCGGGATGCCCCGGCCGTCGTCGCAGATCGCGAACTCCACGTACTCGCCCTTGGTCTGCGCGCGGACCGAGACGTACCCACCGGGATGGGAGAACTTGATCGCGTTGCCCAGAAGGTTCAACAGGGTCTGCACGACCCGGTCGGAGTCAGCGTGGACCTGCCCCTCCGCGTCGCCGACACTGACCCGGACGCCGGCCTGCTCGGCCAGCACCTGCACCTGGCTGACCGCCGCCTCGATCAGCGCCCGGGACGGATGGGTGGCCAGGTCCATCGACAGCATCCCCGACTCGATCCGCTCGATGTCCAGGATGTCGTTGATCAGCCGGCCGAGCCGCTCGCTGCTGACCAGGGCGATATCCACCATCCGGCTGGTCTTGGCGTTGAGCTGACCGACGGCGCCACCGCTGATCAGTCCGAGCGCCCCCCGGATGGCGGTCAACGGCGTCCGCAGCTCATGGCTCACCATGGAGACGAACTCGCTCTTCATCCGGTCGACCTCGCGCCGCTGGGTCACGTCGCGGAACACGACCACCGCTCCGATGGCCCGGCCGTCGTCGACCAGAGGGGTGGCGGTCACCTCGACCGGGACCGCCTGACCGTCCGAGCGCAGATAGGTGTCCTCCTCGGCGGTGGCCACCCGCTGCCCGGCAACGGCCTCGGTGACGTAGCAGCGCTCGACCGGGAAGGGAGTGCCGTCCGGCTGGGTGGCGTGGAAGGTGGCGTGCGCCGGTCGACCCTCCAGCTCGCTCGGCCGGTAGCCCAGGGCCTCGGCGGCCGCCGGGTTGACGAAGGTCACGTTGCCCTCGGCGTCGACGCCGTAGATCCCGTCCCCGACCGAGGTGACGAGCAGTCGGCTCCACTGGGTCTCTTGACGGAGCTGGCGGGTGCGGTCCTCGACGGCGCGTTCCAGACCGCGGTGCAGCCGGTCGTTGTCCACCACCAGCAACAACTGCCGGGCCAGCGCCCCAATGAGTACGGCGATGAAGAGCACCGCCGGGACGGGGTCGAGCTTGTCTTGGGCGAGCTTCGCCAGGCTGAGCCCGGCTGCGGTGACCAGCAGGCTGAACAGGAAGATGGTGCCCAGCACCGGGATCCGCTCCACCGGCCGCTCCCCATGGGGGGTGGCGTCGCTGCCTGGGCTGTGCGCCCCCAGGGCCAGCAGTCCGTAACCGGCGATCCAGCCCAGGTCGGTCGGTGTGCCGAAAATGTACTGCGCCTCGGTGGAGGTCAGGGCGTACGCGAAGTCCGAGGCGGCGTAGCAGCTGAACCCGAGGGCGACGGCGGCCAGGGGCGACCGGTCCTGCGGAGCCGCGCGGAGCAACAGCAGGACAGCGACCGTGGCGATGATGACGTCGCCCACCGAAAAGGCGGAGCCGAGGAGGTTGTCGCCCACCGAGGCCTTGAGGATGTTCGGCAGCACGGTCAGGCTCAGCACGCAGAGGGCGCTGCCGCCCAGCACGACCCCGTCCAGCACCATCCGAGCGAGGTCGGTGGCTCGGCGCCGGGCGAGGGGGAAGGTGCACATCCCGATGATGCCGGCGAGCAGGGCCAGGAACAGCGCCACACTCGCCGGGGCGGTGGCCCCGGGATCGCTGCTGATCGTGCCCAGGGTGATCAGGAGCAGGTTGGACAGCGCGGCGAGGGCGCCCGCCACCACGAAGTGGTTCCACGCCCGCGCCCGTCGGCGGGTGTTGGGGTCACTGGTGCGGACGGCGTGGCGCGCCCGGATCCGGCAGCCGACCGTCATGGCGATCGCTCCGCCGACCATGCCGATCGCGGTGACCGCGAGCCGCACCGGTGCCGGGGCCGAGCTGAACAGGATCGCGGTCCACAGCAGGATGAACAGGGCAGTCACGACCACCCATCGGCGGAATCGCCAAGCCCCCGCTTCTTGGGGACCGGACAGTCCCTGCATGATGCGACGCTACCATCGGGTCCTGCCTACGATGGGCGCGTCGGTGCCGGGGCCCGGTGAACACTGCAGGAAGGTGTCAGGGCGTGAGCTGCCGTGACGGCCAGGGCGGCCGAGGACGAATGGGGACCGACGGGAGCCGGTCGTGACGCGCCGGGTCCTGATCGTCGACGACGACGAGCTGCTCCGTGAGGTGGCCTCGTACGCCCTGGAGCTGATCGGCGGCTGGGAGGTGTGCACCGCGTGCTCGGGGGTCGAGGCTCAGGAGTACGCCCGCAGAGACCGCCCCGACGCCATCCTGCTGGACGTGATGATGCCGGGTGTCGACGGTCCGGCCACGGTGACCACCCTCCGGGCCGACCCCGCGACCCGGGACATCCCGGTGATCTTCCTGACCGCGAAGCTGGCGCCGGACGACCTGGGCGCGTGGGGCCCGCTGGGGGTGGCCGGGGTGATCAGCAAGCCGTTCGACCCGATGGGGCTGGCAGCGGAGATGGCCCGGCTGCTCGGATGGCAGGAGGCGAGCGCGTGACGGCAGACGACCCGGACCGGGATCAGCAGCCGCAGGAGCAGCTGCGTGCGGCCGTCACGTCGATCGGCAGGCACGCCCGCTCGGTGAACCAGCAGCGGGCCGCCCGGCTCGACCGGGCGCTGACCGAGATGGCGGACGGCTACCGGCCGGAGAACCGGCGGCGCGAGGCGATCGAGGTCGCGCACCAGCTGGTCGGCTCGGCGGGGACCTTCGGGTTCTCCGGGGCGTCCCGGCTGGCCGGTGGGATCGAGCACTACCTGCGCACCGGCGACCTCGACAACGCGGCCGCGATGGCCGCGGCACGCGACCGGGTGCGCCGGTTGCACGCGGCCCTGGACGCGGAGCCGGACTACCAGCCCGAGGACGACCGCGACCCCACCAGCTGACGGGTGGGCGCCCGCCGGTGCAGCAGCCAGGCGGCCAGGATGCCGCCGACAGCGCCGCCCAGGTGGGCCTGCCAGCTGATCCCGGGCTGGCCGGGCAGCACGCCGAAGATCAGCCCGCCGTAGATGATCAGGACCAGCACGCCGATCACCACCTGACCCGCCCGCCGGGACCAGACGCCCCGCGCGATGAGGTAGGTCAGCCAGCCGAAGATGAGTCCGCTGGCGCCGACGACGATCACGTCAGCCGGGGTGAGCAGCCAGGCCGTCAGGCCGGAGGTGACGATGCTGATCAGCGACGACAGGAGCCAGCGGGCGACCCCGCCGAGCAGCACCAGGAAGCCGAGGACGGCGAACGGCACGGAGTTGCTGATCAGGTGCTGGAAGCCGCCGTGCAGGAAGGGCGCGGCGAAGATGCCGGGCAGTCCGTCGATCTCCTGGGCCTGGATGCCGAAGCTGTCGAGGCGACCGCCCAGCATCGTGTCGACGATCTCCAGAAACCAGAGCCAGGCGAGCAGGCCGAGCATGATCAGGGCGGCCGAAGCGGGCCGGGGGGCGGTCGAGGTGGCCATCGAGGACGTCCTTCTCCTGGTCGCGGGTCGGGTGCGGACCGGTACGTCCAGGGTGCCCGTCTGCGCCAAACCCCGCGGCCGCTCAGCCGGGGTGGACGGTCGAGGTCGGGTACGCCGTGCGCCTCGGTCCGGCGGGGCCCCGGGTGCGCGCTGAGGTCAGCTGGGGACCCGGAGGGCGGTCACGGTGTTGTCGGAGTCGTCGCTCATCAGCAGGGTGA
>CAXTVE010000067.1:0-11740 GCA_964247485.1 uncultured Propionibacteriaceae bacterium | reverse complement strand
ACCCCGAGGCCGTCGGCTACCTCGCCGACCGACTGAACCGCATCGGCATCGAGGACCGGCTGCTGGAGCTGGGCGCCCGCACCGGTGACGCGGTCGCCATCGGGGGCGCGGACCCGGTGGTCTTCGACTTCGCCCCCCAGGTGGCGGCGGGCGGGGAGATCCTCAGCCGGCGCGGTGAGGACCACCGCTTCGAGCAGCTCCGCCCGGCCGTCCAGCGCCGGCGGGAGCGCGACCGGGCCTACCACGCCGATGCGGACGGTGAGGACGAGGACGATGCGTGAGGCCGTCGCCACGGCCGCCCGGGTCGTGGTCAAGGTCGGGTCGTCCTCCCTGACCACCGCGGCCGGTGGCATCGACCCGGAGCGCATCCAGACGCTGGTCGGCGCGCTGGCCGGGGTGCGGCAGCAGGACCGCGAGGTGGTGCTGGTGTCGTCCGGGGCGATCGCCGCGGGGCTGGCTCCGCTCGGCCTGCGGACCCGGCCGCAGGACCTGGCCACCCAGCAGGCCGCCGCCTCCGTCGGGCAGGGGCTGCTGATGGGTCGCTACACGGCCGGCTTCGCCGCGTACGGGATCGGGGTCGGCCAGGTGCTGCTGACCGTCGACGACGTCACCCGGCACAGCCACTACCGCAACGCCTACCGCACCTTCGGCCGGCTGCTGGAGCTCGGCGTGCTCCCGGTCGTCAACGAGAACGACACCGTGGCCACCCACGAGATCCGGTTCGGCGACAATGACCGGCTGGCCGCGCTGGTCGCCCACCTGGTGCACGCCGAGGCGCTGGTGCTGCTCAGCGACGTGGACGCGCTCTACACCACCAAGCCGAGCCGGCCGGGCGCGGTGAAGATCTCCGATGTCCGCGGCGAGGACGACCTGGCCGGCATCGACGTCGCGTCCCGGGGCGCGGCGGTCGGCACCGGCGGCATGGTCACCAAGATCGAGGCCGCCCGGATCGCCACCTCGGCCGGCATCCCGGCCGTGCTGACCCGGGCCGACCAGGTCGGGGCCGCGCTGGCCGGCAACGAGGTCGGCACCCTGTTCCACCCGACCGGACGCCGACGGTCCACCCGGCTGCTCTGGCTCGAGCACGCCAGTAACGCCCGGGGCGAGCTGGTGCTCGACGCGGGCGCCGTCCGCGCCCTGACCCAGCGCAACGCCTCGTTGCTGCCCGCCGGGATCACCGGGATCACGGGGGCGTTCAGTGCCGGCGAGCCGGTCGACCTGGTCAGCCCGGACGGTGCGGTGATCGCCCGCGGCCTGGTCAACTACGACGCCGAGGAGCTGCCCGCGCTGCTCGGCCGCACGACCCGCGACCTGATCGCCGCGTACGGCGCCGGCTACGACCGGGCCGTGGTGCACCGCGACGCCCTCGTCGTCCTCTAGAACGGCCCCGGCAGCGCCGCTCCGGCCGCCCGGCGTAAACACTTCGTTGCGCCTGGCTGCGTGGCGGTGACGTACGCGGGCTCTTGGGTTAGTCTCAGGCTCAACTTCCTGATCCCCAAGGGCGCCGAGTCGTTCGCGACACATGCTGAACCACTCGGGGGAGTGGCCCGCACAACATGAGGTGGATACGTTGACATTCCGCAATTCATCCGTGGCCAAGTCGCTGATGGGCGTGGCTTCCCTGGCTCTCGTGGTCACCCTCGGATCCTGCGCCCAGAGCCAGCGCGAGCCCGAGGGCACCTCCACCGGTGGTGATTCGGGGGGCGGCGGCACCTTCGTCTTCGCCGCGTCCTCCGACCCGGTGATGCTCGACCCGGCCCTGGCCAGCGACGGTGAGACCTTCCGCGTCTCCCGCCAGATGTTCGAGGGCCTGGTCGGCGCGGCCCCCGGCACCACCGAGGTGGAGCCGCTGCTGGCCACCAAGTGGGACTCTGCTCCGGACGGCAAGTCGCACACCTTCACGCTGCGGGAGGGTGTCAAGTTCCACGACGGCACCGACTTCAACGCCGAGGCTGTCTGCGCCAACTTCGACCGCTGGTACAACTGGCAGGGCCTGAACCAGAACGAGAACATCACCTACTACTACGGGAAGCTCTTCCGGGGCTTCAAGACCGGCAAGACCGGCGGCATCTACGCCGGCTGCGAGGCGGCCAGCCCGACCGAGGTGACGATCAAGCTCAACAGCCCGTTCGCCGCGTTCGTGCAGGCCATGACCCTGCCGGCCTTCTCGATGCAGAGCCCGACGGCCCTGGAGCAGTACGACGCCGACAACACCACCGGCACCGAGGACGACACCCGCTTCTCCGCGTACGCGACCGAGCACCCCACCGGCACCGGACCGTACAAGTTCGACAAGTGGGAGCGCGACCAGGCGGTCACCCTGAAGGCCAACCCGGACTACTGGGGCGACAAGGCCAAGACCGAGACGGTCATCATCCGGACGATCTCCGACCCGCGGGCCCGCGTGCAGGAGCTCGAGGCCGACTCCATCGACGGCTTCGACCTGGTCGGCCCGGGCGACGTGGAGGCGCTGAAGTCCAAGGGCTTCCAGATCCAGAACCGGCCGGCGTTCAACATCCTCTACCTGGCCTTCAACCAGGCCAACCCGGCGCTCAAGGACATCAAGGTCCGGCAGGCGCTCAACTACGCGATCGACAAGGAGGCGCTGCTCAAGGCGTCGCTGCCGCCGGGGTCGAAGGCGGCCGTCCAGTTCATGCCCGACCTGGTGAACGGCTACAACGCCGACGTCCCGACCTACGAGTACGACGTGGAGAAGGCCAAGTCGCTGCTCGCCGAAGCCGGCCAGGAGAACCTGACCCTCCGGTTCGCCTACCCGACCGGGATCTCCCGGCCGTACATGCCGACCCCGGAGGACACCTTCCAGGTGCTGAAGAGCCAGCTCGAGGCGGCCGGCATCACCATCACCCCGGTGAGTGCCAAGTGGAGCCCGGACTACCTGGACATGGCGCAGACCGAGGCGGGATCGAAGAAGCGGGACATCCACCTGCTGGGCTGGACCGGTGACTACAACGACCCGGACAACTTCCTGGGCGTCTTCTTCGGGGTCAAGACCTTCGAGTGGGGCTTCGACAACAAGCAGCTGTTCGCCGATCTGAAGGCGGCCCGGGAGCTGTCCTCGGTCGAGGAGCAGAAGCCGGCGTACGAGAAGATCGGCGAGGAGATCGCGACCTTCGCCCCGGGCGTGCCGCTGGCCCACCCGGCGCCGTCGCTGGCCTTCGCCAAGGACGTCCAGGGCTATGTGGCCAGCCCGGTGCAGGACGAGGTCTGGAACAACGTCACCGTCGGCTGAGTGATGGCGGCCCTTCGACCGGCTCAGCCCGCCCAGCTGCGGGCTGAGCCGGTCGAAGCACCACGAGGGGAGGCGGCACCGTGCTGAGGTTCATCGTCCGACGCCTGCTGCTGATGATCCCGGTGCTCTTCGGGCTCAGCCTGCTGCTGTTCGCCTGGGTGCGCGCTCTCCCCGGCGACCCGGCCCGCAGCCTGCTCGGGGACAAGGCGACGCCGGAGTCCGTGGCGCGGGTGAACGCCCAGTACGGCTTCGACAAGCCGGTCATCGAGCAGTACCTCACCTACATCGGCGCCCTGCTCCGTGGCGATTTCGGCACCTCGCCGCGGACCGGGCAGCCGGTGCTGGAGACGTTCCTCTCCCGTTTCCCGGCCACGATCGAGCTGAGCCTGGCGGCGCTGCTGTTCGCGGTGGTGGTCGGCATCCCGCTCGGCTACCTGTCGGCCAAGCGGGCGGGCGGCGTGCTGGACTTCGTCACGGTCGGCGGGTCGCTGCTCGGGGTGGTGGTGCCGGTGTTCGTGCTGGCCTACCTGCTCAAGATCGTCTTCGCGGTGGGACTGCCGGGTCCGCTCGGCACCTTGGCCTTCCTGCCCGCCTCGGGCCGGCAGAACCCACGGATCGACGCCACCCACATCACGAACTTCTACGTGCTGGACGGCATCGCGACCCGCGAGTTCGACGCGGCCTGGGACGCCGTGCTGCACCTGATCCTGCCCGCGCTCGCCCTCGGGGCGATCCCGCTGGCCATCATCGTGCGGATGACCCGGGCGTCGGTGCTCGAGGTGCTCAACGAGGACTACGTCCGCACCGCGAACGCCAAGGGCCTCGCCCCGGCTCTGATCACCCGGCGGCACGTGCTGCGCAACGCGATGCTGCCGGTGCTGACCACCGTCGGCCTGCAGACCGGCGCGCTGCTGGCCGGCGCCGTGCTGACGGAGTCGGTGTTCGCGTTCAACGGCATCGGGTCCTACCTCTTCGACGCCATCAGCTCGCTTGACTTCGCCGTCCTGCAGGGCTTCATCTTGTTCATCGCCGTGGTGTACGCCCTGGTCAACCTCTTCGTCGACATCGGCTACGGCGTCATCGACCCGAGACTGAGGACACGATGATCGGCTGCTTCTGGCGTACGCGCTGGCTCTGGTCCTCCGGCCCTGATGGGGGAGAAAACTCCACCAGTGGCGAGTTCTGGCCCTTCCGGGGCCGATCCCGGGGCGAAAAGTCGCCATCGGTGGAGTTTTCTCCCCCCCGGGAGGCCAGGCTCCGACCCGAGCCGCGTACGCCGGGGCCGGGCGCGGCGTGGAGCGGGGGCCGGCTGTGACCGCCGAGGCCGTCCGGCCGCAAGCGCTGTCGGAGCTGATGACCGACCCGCTCGGCGAGGAGCGGGGCACCAGCCTGTGGCAGGGCGCGGTGCAGCGGCTGCGCCGCGACCCGGGGGCGATCATCGGCCTGATCATCGTCGCGGCGTTCGTGCTGGTGGCGGTCCTGGCCCCGGTGCTGGCGCCGTACGAGCCGGCCGGCAGCCAGTGGATCAGCGAGGTCACCCCGGCCGACGTGCCGGGGCGGTCGCCGGAGCACGCGCTCGGGCTCGACTCGTTCGGCTCGGACCTGCTCACCCAGCTGATCTACGGCGCCCGCCAGTCCCTGATCATCGGCGTGGTCTCCACCAGTTTCGGGCTGCTCGGCGGGGCGCTGCTCGGGCTGCTGGCCGGAGCGTTCGGCGGCTGGGTGGACACGCTGGTGATGCGGATCGTCGACATCCTGCTGTCCATCCCGTCGCTGCTGCTGGCGGTCAGCGTGGCCGCGGTGATGGGGCAGAACCCGCTGGCCATCATGATCGCGATCGCTGCCGCCCAGGTGCCGATCTTCGCCCGGCTGCTGCGTGGGTCCATGCTCGGCCAGCGCCGCCAGGACTACGTGCTGGCATCCTCCTCGCTCGGGCTGCGGCGGCGCACCATCGTGATGAGCCACGTGCTGCCCAACTCGCTGGGCCCGGTGATCGTGCAGGCCACGCTGACGCTGGCCACCGCGATCATCGAGGTCGCGGCGCTGTCCTACCTCGGCCTCGGTGCTCCGGACCCGGCCACCGCCGAGTGGGGCCGGATGCTGGTCAAGGCGCAAGACCGGTTGCAGTCCGACCCGCACCTGGCCGTGCTGCCGGGTGTGTGCATCGCCGTCACCGCGCTCGGCTTCACCCTGTTCGGTGAGGCGTTGCGCGAGGCACTCGACCCGAAGACGAGGCGGTGAGGGATGAGCACGTCGACAAGCTCGGCGAGTGCGATCAAGGACGTGGGTCGCCGCGGGTCGCGGCAGCCGGTGAACCGGGACGAGGTGCTGCTGGAGATCAAGAACCTCAGCGTCACGTTCGAGCGGCGCGGCGGGAAGCCCACTCACGCGGTCGACGGGGTCTCCTACGCGGTCAAGCCCGGCGAGATCGTCGGCATCGTGGGGGAGTCCGGGAGCGGGAAGTCGGTCACCTCGCTGGCCCTGATGGGCCTGCTGCCCAAGCGCGGGGTGCGGATCAGCGGCGAAGCGCTCTACCGGGGCCGCAACCTGTTCGACCTGAGTGCGAAGGAGATGTCGGACCTGCGCGGCAGCGAGCTCGCCATGGTGTTCCAGGACCCGATGAGCTCGCTCAACCCGGTGGTGCCGATCGGGACCCAGGTCACCGAGGTGCTGCTGCGGCACCAGGACGTCACCCGGGCCCAGGCCCGGGAGGAGGCGGAGGACCTGCTGCGGCGCTGCGGCATCCCCGACCCGGGGCGGCGGCTGCGCGAGTACCCGCACCAGCTGTCCGGCGGCATGCGGCAGCGCGCCCTGATCGCGATCGCCCTGGCCTGCAAGCCGGCGCTGCTGATCTGCGACGAGCCGACCACCGCGCTCGACGTGACGATCCAGGCCCAGGTGCTGGAGCTGCTCAAGGAGCTGGTGCAGGACCTGGGCACGGCGATGGTGATGATCACCCACGACCTCGGGGTGGTCGCGGGGCTGTGCGACTTCGTGAACGTGATGTACGCGGGGCGGATCGTCGAGCAGGCCGGCCGGCGGGACCTGTTCGAGCATCCGCGGCACCGCTACACCGAAGGCCTGCTGAACTCCATCCCGCGGCTGGACGCCCCCCGGGGCGACGCCCTGCAGCCCATCCCCGGTACGCCGCGGGACACCGTCGCCTGGAGCAAGGCCTGCGCCTTCGCGCCCCGCTGCACCCACGCCGACGACGCGTGTGTGACGCCGGACCTCGCCCTCGAGCCGATGGGGCGGAGCGGGCATCGCGTCCGGTGCGTGCACCCGGCCCCGGAGAACCCCGACATCGTGCACGACCACCTGCCGGGGGTACACATCACCGCCGGCCCGAACGCGGGGGAGTCGCGATGAGTGAACCGCTGCTTCGGCTCGAGGGCCTGCAGGTGCACTTCCCGATCCGGCGGGGTCTGGTCTTCGACCGCACCGTCGGGCACGTCCGGGCGGTGGACGGTGTGGACCTCGAGGTGGCCCGCGGGCAGACCTACGGGCTGGTGGGGGAGTCCGGTTGCGGGAAGTCGACGCTCGGCCGGGCGATCCTGCGGCTGGAGGAACCGACCGGGGGCACGGTCACCTTCGACGGGCAGGACGTCAGCGGGCTCAAGCCCGAGGCGTTGCGTCGCTCCCGGCGCCGGATGCAGATGGTGTTCCAGGACCCGCTGGCCAGCCTCGACCCGCGCCAGTCGGTGGAGAGCTCGATGATCGAGCCGCTCACGGTGCACGGGCTGTCCGAGCCCGATCTCGAGGAGTTCGGGCGCGACTCGGGTCGTAGCCACCTGGCCAAGGCGCTCTCGATGCTCGAGGTGGTGAACCTGCCCCGGGCGGCGCTGGCCAAGTACCCGCACGAGTTCTCCGGCGGACAGCGGCAGCGGATCGGCATCGCCCGGGCAATGATCCTCAACCCCGACCTGGTGATCGCCGACGAGCCGGTCAGCGCTCTCGACGTGTCGGTGCAGGCGCAGGTGATCAACCTGCTGGAGCGGCTGCAGGACATGCTGGGCCTGACCTACATCGTCATCGCGCACGACCTGGCCGTGGTCCGCCACATCAGCGACCTGATCGGGGTGATGTACCTCGGGCGGCTGGTCGAGCAGGCGCTCAGCGATGACCTCTACGCCAGCCCGCTGCACCCGTACACGATCGCGCTGATGTCGGCCATCCCGATCCCCGACCCCGCGGTGGAGGACCAGCGAGAGCGGATCCTGCTGCGCGGGGATCTGCCGAGCCCGGCCAACCCGCCGAAGGGTTGCCGGTTCCATACCCGCTGCCCGTACAAGCAGCCGACCCGCTGCGACTCCGAGGAGCCGGCGCTGCGGCCGATCGCGGGCCAGCCGGCCGAGCGCCTGGTGGCCTGCCACTACGCCGAGCAGATCCTGACCGGCGAGGTCGGCGTACGCGACCCCAGCCTGGTCGTCGAGGCGGCGGTCTAGGCTGATGGAGATGTTCTTCGATCAGTACGACAGCCAGGTCGGGGTCATCGGGGTGCTGGGTGGACCCGCGGGCATCCGCCGGATGGCCTGGCAACTGGATGCCCGGGGGGCCTCGATCGAGCCGGATGAGACCGTTCAGCAGGCCGTCGGACAGCTCCGCGAGTACTTCGCCGGCCAGCGCGGCGACTTCGACCTGCCGCTGGACTGGCCCGCTCTCGAGCCCACGACCGAGACTGTGCTGCGGACCCTGATGGGGGTGCGAGCCGGCGAGACGGTCACCTACGCCGAGCTGGCCGCGCGCAGCGGCACGGGCGTCCCCGCCCGGGCGATTGGGTCGATCATGGCGGCCAACCCGTGGCCGCTCCTGGTGCCCTGCCACCGGGTCGTCGCCGCCGACGGCCTGGGCGGCTACTCCGGCGGCGAACCCGGCCACGAGCTGGAGACCAAGCGCTGGCTGCTGGAGAACGAGGGCGCGTTGCCGCCGGCCCTCGTCTGAGTGTTCCCGGTCGATCGCGGTCCTCACCGGGCGACCGGGCCCATTAGATTGGCGCCGTGACAGTCGCTGAGCAGGGCCGACGCGCCCGGGTTGCCGCCATCGAGCTCGGGCGGGCGAACCGGTCGGTCAAGGACGCCGGCCTGCACGCGCTGGCCGACGCGCTGAGCAAGGCGGAGACCGCGGTGCTGGAGGCCAACGCTGCCGATGTCACCCGGGCTGAGGCGGCGGGCACGAGCGCTGCGTTGATCGACCGGCTGCGCCTCAACCCCGACCGGATCCAGGGCATGGCCGACGGTCTGCGCCAGCTGGCGGCGCTGCCCGACCCCGTCGGTGACGTGGTCCGCGGCTGGACCAACGCCAACGGGGTGCAGGTCTGCCAGGTGAGGGTGCCGTTCGGTGTGGTCGGCATCATCTACGAGGCACGGCCGAACGTGACCGCCGATGCGGCCGGGATCTGCCTCAAGTCAGGCAACGCGGTGCTGCTCCGCGGCTCGTCCTCGGCCGCCGCCTCCAACGCCGCGATCGTCGACGCGCTGCAGGCCGGGCTGGCCGACGCCGACCTGCCCACCGATGCGATCCAGCTGGTGCCGGGGCCGCGCGAGGTGACGTCGGAGCTGATGGCCGCCCGCGGCCTGGTCGACGTGCTGATCCCACGGGGCGGGTCCGGGCTGATCGAGACGGTCGTCCGCGAGAGCCAGGTCCCGGTGATCGAGACGGGGGTGGGCAACTGCCACCTCTACGTCGACGCCAGCGCCGACGAGCAGGTGGCCCTCGACATCCTGCTCAACGCGAAGGTGCAACGGCCCTCGGTCTGCAATGCCGTCGAGACCGTGCTCGTGCACGCCGATCGTGCGGCGACCTTCCTGCCCCGGGCGCTGCGGGCCCTGGAGGAGTCGGGCGTGACCGTGCACGGCGACGCGCGGGTGAACGCGTACGGGGCTGTGGTGCCGGCGGAGGAGACGGACTTCGCGACCGAGTACCTGTCGCTGGACATCGCGGCGTCCATCGTGGACTCGCTGGATGCCGCCCTCCACCACATCCGCCGCTACAGCACCGGGCACAGCGAGACCATCGTGACCGACTCGGCGGAGGCGGCGCGGCGGTTCACCGCCGAGGTGGATGCGGCCGCGGTTCTGGTGAACGCCTCGAGCCGGTTCGTGGACGGCGGGGAGTTCGGGTTCGGTGCCGAGATCGGCATCTCCACCCAGAAGCTGCACGCCCGTGGGCCGATGGGGCTGCCGGAGATGACGACGACCAAGTACGTGGTGACCGGCTCCGGGCAGACCCGGGCGTAGTGCGGCGGCGTCCGCGTACGCGCCCGTTCCGCTAGAGTGCGGGCATGACTCTGGGACTGACGCTGCTCGAGTCCGAAGCTGAGCGAGTGCTGCCGATTCCTGCCTGGGGGTTCGGCCTGATCGCGTTCGGTCTGCTGCTGATCCTGCTCGCCCTCACCTGGTCGATCGGCAAGGGTCGCCCGCACAGCTAGCGTCGAGGCCGTAGATGCCGGCACCACATGCCGCCGGGCTGGCCCGTCGGCCCGAGTCCGATCCCGACCGGCGCCTCCGGCTCGGCGTGATGGGTGGCACCTTCGACCCCATCCACCACGGCCACCTGGTCGCCGCCAGTGAGGTGGCGAACTTCTTCGATCTCGACGAGGTCGTCTTCGTGCCCACCGGGCAGCCGTGGCAGAAGGCGGACCGGGTGGTCTCGGCTGCCGAGGACCGCTACCTGATGACGGTGATCGCGACCGCGTCGAACCCCCGTTTCACTGTCAGCCGGGTGGACGTGGACCGGGGCGGGGTGACGTACACCATCGACACGCTGCGGGATCTGCGCTCCGAGCGGGGCGAGGACGTCGACCTGTTCTTCATCACCGGCGCCGACGCCCTGGCCCAGATCCTGACATGGCGAGATGTCGACAAGTTGTTCGACCTGGCCCATTTCGTCGGCTGCACGCGCCCCGGGGTCGACCTCGACTCCCCGGTGATCGCCCAGCTGCCGGCGGACAAGATCACCCTGATGGAGGTCCCGGCGCTCGCCATCTCCTCGACCAACTGCCGGGAACGGGCCGCGATGCAGGACCCGATCTGGTACCTGGTGCCCGACGGGATCGTGCAGTACATCGCCAAGCGGGGTCTCTACTCGCGCTAGCGGGTACGGCGAGGCGCCGGTGGGGCAGACACTCTCGGCTTCGGCGGGTCCCGCGGCGCAGGCTAGCCTGGGGAGGCTTGCGAACAGAGAGGAACTCTTGACCGCCACCGATCATGCGCTGAAGTTGACCCGGGTTGCCGCCGATGCTGCGGTGGACAAACTCGGCACCGACCTCGTCGCCTACGACGTGTCCG
This sequence comes from uncultured Propionibacteriaceae bacterium, assembly GCA_964247485.1. Lineage (GTDB taxonomy): Bacteria > Actinomycetota > Actinomycetes > Propionibacteriales > Propionibacteriaceae > Microlunatus. The sequence continues at coordinate 1,204 of CAXTVE010000067.1, read as the reverse complement.
ACCAGCTGGCGATCACCGACGTGTTCCTGGTCGTCACCGCGGCCAACGAGCGCCAGGTCGGCGCGGTCGTCGACGGTATCGAGGAGGCGCTGCGGGGGCAGGACATCCGGCCCGTACGCCGCGAGGGCGACCGCCAGCAGCGCTGGGTGCTGCTGGACTACCTCGACCTCGTGGTGCACGTGCAGCACACCGAGGAGCGGCAGTTCTACGCGCTGGAGCGGCTCTGGCGGGACTGCCCGGAGATCGCGCTCGGCGTGGACGAGCGCCGGTGACGGCTGCACGGCTGGTCCTGCTGCGTCACGGGCGGACCGAGTGGAACGTCAACGGCCGCTTCCAGGGCCAGGCGGACGTGCCGCTGGACGAGGTCGGGCGTCAGCAGGCCGCGGCCGCCGCCCCGGTCGTGGCCGGCTTCGAACCGGCGGCGCTCTTCTCCAGCGACCTGTCGCGGACCTGGCAGACCGCCGAGCCGCTGGCAGCGCTGACCGGACTGGAGATCCAGACCGACAAGCGGCTGCGCGAGATCCACGTCGGCTCCTGGGAAGGGCTCTCGGGCGACGAGATCCGGGCGCAGAACCCCGACCTGGCCGAGCGGGTCTGGCTGGGCGAGGACGTCCGCCGGTCGCCGACCGGCGAGAGTCCGCAGGAGGTCGCCGACCGCGTGGCCGAGGCGTTGACCGAGATCGCCGAGACGGCCGACGACGAGTCGACGATCGCGGTGGTGACCCACGGGCTGGCCGGCCGGGTGGGCGCGTGCCGCTTCGTGGGCCTGCCCTACGCGCAGTGGCGGCTGTTCGGCGGCCTGGCCAACTGCGCCTGGATCAGCCTGGACCGGCATCGCTCCGGCGCCTACTGGCGGATCGAGACCTACAACGCCGTCGTGGCCCGGGATCTGGGATGACGCGCCAGGCAACTGATTTCGGTCCGGGAGGGCGGCTGCGCTAGTATCTCGGGGTTCCACAAGGGGCTTTGGCGCAGTTGGTAGCGCGCTTCCATGGCATGGAAGAGGTCAGGGGTTCGAATCCCCTAAGCTCCACCCACTATCCGCCCTGATCGGGGCAAACAACCCTCCTGTGGTTCTTCCTCCGAGGTCGCTTGGGGGAGACCGGGGAGCCCAACGGGGAGCCTGAGCCCCGCTGGACCAGCAAAGATGGCGTCCATTGCCCGGGCGCGCGAGAGCCGCCTCGGGCGCCGACCGGAACGCGGG
>CAXTVE010000066.1:0-11815 GCA_964247485.1 uncultured Propionibacteriaceae bacterium | reverse complement strand
GTGCTGAACGCGTCGCTGCTGCGGCTGGTGCACCCGTCCCCGGCCGCCTCCTAGTCCCGGATCTGCACCCTTTTCAAGCAGCTGCACCCTCTGCAACGCGTGCAGATGCCTGGAAAGGGTGCAGATGCTCGCCAGGGGAGGCTGGGCGGCGGCGGGCTCAGCTGACGCCGGGGGCGCCGATGAAGACGGTCGCGGTCCCGGCCAGCCGCGCCTGCTCGCCGGCGGTGACGAGCGCCGACTCACCGCGGGCCAGGTCGAGCTCGTCGTCGGCCGAGTGCAGGGTCACTGACCCTTCGGTGACCAGCAGGATCCGGCCCGTGCCGCCCGCCGGGACGATCAGTCCCTGCGCCCCGTCGATCTCCAGGCGCCACAGCTCGAACTCCGGCGCCGGCACCTGATAGCGCCAGATCCCCGGCGCCTCCTCGGTCGGGGTGAGCAGGCCGCCGAAGCCGGGGGTGAAGTCGACCACCCGCAGCAGCTCGGTGACGTCGATGTGCTTGGGGGTCAGCCCGCCGCGCAGCACGTTGTCGGAGTTGGCCATGATCTCCACGCCCGCACCCGACAGGTAGGCGTGCAGGTTGCCCGCCGGCAGGAAGAGCGCCTCGTTGGGCCGCAGCGAGACCCGGTTCATCAGCAGGGCCGCCAGTACGCCGGGGTCGCCGGGGTAGAACGAGCCGATCTCGGTCGCCGTCCGCGCGAACGCCCCGAGGTCCCCGGCGTCCTCGGTCACCGAGGCTGCGGCCGACAGGACCCCGTCCACCACCGCCCGCTGACCAGGCTCGAGCTGCAGCAGCCGGCTGAAGACCAGGCACAGCCGCTCCATCGCCGGCAGCGACTCCTCGCCGAGCGGCTCGATCAGCGGCAGCACCGCCGGCGCGTCGAGCCGGCCGAACAGCGCGTAGGTCTCACCCGGCTCCCGGAAGCCGCACAGCACCTCGGCGTCGCGCAGCGCGCAGAGCACCTCCGGCTTCGGCCACCCGTCCCGGTAGAGCCGGTTGGGCGCATCCCGCGGCACCCCGGCGGCCTCCTCGCGGGCCCAGCCCTCCTCGGCCTGCGCCCGCGACGGGTGCGCCTGGAGGGACAGGGGGCGCTCCGCCGCGATGATCTTGAGCAGGAACGGCAGCCGCGGCCCGAACGCCGCCACCGAAGCCGATCCGACCACCAGCTCGGGGTCGCGGTCAACGATCTTGTCCAAGGGCTCGCCGTCCACGAGGGAGGGGGCCTTGGGATGGGCGCCGAACCACAGCTCGGCCTGCGGCTCGCCGGTCGGCTCCACCCCCAGCAGCTCGGGGATCACGGTCGGCGATCCCCACGCGTAGGGCTGCACCACTCCGACCAGACGTTCCATCACGAGGTCCTCTCTGTCCCGACCCCGAGTATCCGCCGTATGCTCGCTGCGGTCACCCTGCCCATCCAACCGCACGGACGAGTCGGACGCGCCAGCCGTGGTGGTAGGAACGAATGACACGGGTGTAATTAGCCCTTACGATGTGGGGCATGGTCCCTTCGCCGCAGTCTTCGTCCGCCGGCGCAGCACCGGAGGGAACGTTGAGCGATCGCGACGTGGAGATCCTGGCCTTCGAGCGCCAGTGGTGGAAGTTCGCGGGGGCGAAGGAGCAGGCCGTACGGGACAAGTTCCAGATGTCGGCGACCCGCTACTACCAGGTGCTGAACGCCCTGATCGACAAGCCGGAGGCCCTGGCCCAGGACCCGCTGCTGGTCAAGCGGCTGCGGCGGCTGCGCGCTGCGCGGCAGCGTTTCCGCTCGGCCAAGCGGCTGGGCATCGACCTCAGCATCGACTGACCCGCACCCTGCGGCGCCGGCCTGGATACTGGGCCGATGTCGGTGCGGAGCGGGCGACGGTGGCGGTGGGTGATCGCCTTCGCCGCGGTGCTGGTCGGCCTGGTCGCCGCCGCCTGGTTCGTGGTCATCCCACTCCACCGGCCCGCCCTGGCCGCGGGGGAGAGCCACGGCATCGACGTGTCGCATCACCAGGGCCCCATCGACTGGGGCCGGGTCGCCGCCGACGGCATCGACGGGGCCTACATCAAGGCCACCGAGGGCCGCAGCTGGGTCGATCCGCAGTTCGCGAGGAACTGGTCAGCCAGCCGGGCCGCCGGCGTTCGGCGCGGGGCCTACCACTTCTTCACGCTCTGTGCCCCGGGCGCCGAGCAGGCGGCCAACTTCCTGCAGACCGCGCCGCCCGACCCCGAGGCGCTCCCGCCGGCTCTCGACCTCGAGATCCTGGACCAGTGCAGCGACCCCGTCCCCGACGACGCGGTCGGCGGCGAGGTGGATGCCTTCGTCCGGGCCGTCGAGGAGGCGTGGCGGAGACCCCTGGTGGTCTACGCGCGCGGCAGCTGGACCGAGCGGTACCCGGTCCCGCAGCTGGCTGCGCGGCCCCAGTGGCGGACCTCGTTCTTCGCCCGGCCACGCGCTGGGTGGGCGGTCTGGCAGGTGCACTACTTCGCCCGGGTCGACGGGGTGGCTGGACGCGTCGACCTGGACGTCCTGCGCTCGGCGAGCCTCTAGGCCCGGCGGGTCCGGAGCGCCCCGATCATGGTCCGCACGTTGTCGGCGACCGGTCGGACCGGGACATCGCGGTAGCCGCCGGCGCCGAGGTCGGCCTGGCGCTCAAAGAAGTTCCGTGCGGCCCGGTCACCGGTGCGCAGGATCGACCAGACGAGGCAGAGCCCGTACGCCGGGTAGAACGGCAGCCCGACGCAGTAGAGGTACTGCCAGGTGTGCCGCTCCTCGTGCGCGAACAGCCGCGGGTTGCGACGCAGCAGCTCGTCCCAGGTCCGGGAGGTCGTGATCACCGACCCGATCGTGAACGCACTGGCCACCGGGAACCTGAGCCGGTAGCCCTCGCCGATGAACAGCCCCCGCGGACCACGGCGGATCCGGGCGCCCCCGGCCAGGGCGACGCCCAGCCCGAGCGGCGTGGTCAGGTTGACGAAGTTGCCCACCAGCCGGAACCGCTGCCAGCCGGTGAGCGGCGTAGGCGTCATGGAGGTGATCCTGCCAGCCGTCTGTGGTGCCATGCCCTCAGGAGGCGCGGTCGACCGGCGTCGTACGTCGGCGGGTCAAGGTTTGGTCACGGCCGCAATCCGGCGTACGCGGTCGTGCCGAACCCGCCGCACAGGCCGGCGCCGCGAACGCCGTTCTGGGGGCCTGGGGATGCTTGCGAGCTTCTTCCGGCGATCCCCGCTTCCGACCCGGCATCCTGGGGCCGGAAGCGGGGTCTTCGCGCCGGCGCCCCTGCCACCTGGCGTCCAGCATGTGGATCCCGATCTCATCAGTCGAACAGCGGCGTGCACCGGCCGGGCCGGCCTGCCTAGGCTGGAGCCTGTTCATCCAGAGGGGGACGAGGGACCGGCCCGCTGACTCCCCGGCAACCGGCTGACCGACAGACACGGTGCCAAATCCGGCGTGGTCGACAGTCGACCGCGGCAGATGATGTAAGGACGCAGGCCTGATGACCGCCCTTCTCGACTCCACCCCCGCCCTCGACGTGCGTCCCGGCGCGTTCGGCAACGCGACCCATCTCGTCTGTCGCGCCTGCGGCAACGAGACCGCCCTCGGCCCGTACTACGCCTGTCTGGAGTGTTTCGGCCCGCTCGAAGTCGGCTACGCGTTCGGGACCGTGACGCGGCAGCAGATCGAGAGTGGACCGCGCAGCATCTGGCGGTACGCGCCTCTCCTCCCGGTGCCCGCCGACATCGCCTCCTTCCCCTCCACCGACCCCGGCTTCACCCGGCTGGTCGACGCCCGGCGGCTGGCCGCGGACCTCGGCGTGCGCCGGCTCTGGGTCAAGGACGACTCGGGCAACCCCACCCACTCCTTCAAGGACCGGGTGGTCGCGGTCGCCCTGTCCGCCGCCCGCGAGCTCGGTCTCCAGGTGCTGGCCTGCCCCTCCACCGGCAACCTGGCCAACGCCGTCGCGGCCGCCGCCGCCCGGGCCGGCATCCGCTCGGTCGTCTTCGTGCCGCACAACCTGGAGCAGGCCAAGATCACCGCCTCGGCGGTCTACGGCACGACGCTGGTGGCCGTCGAGGGCAGCTACGACGACGTGAACAAGCTGGCCAGCGAGATCGCCGCGGAGGAGGAGGGCTGGGCGTTCGTCAACGTCAACGTCCGGCCCTACTACGCGGAGGGGTCGAAGACCCTGGCCTACGAGATCGCCGAGCAGCTCGGCTGGCGGCTGCCCGACCAGGTCGTGGTCCCGGTGGCCAGCGGCTCCCAGCTGACCAAGATCGACAAGGGCTTCCGCGAGCTGGTCGGCCTCGGCCTGGTCGAGGACAAGCCGTACGCGGTGTTTGGCGCGCAGGCGACCGGCTGCTCGCCGGTGGCCGCGGCGTACCGGGCAGGACACGACGTCGTCGCCCCGGTGAAGCCGAACACCATCGCGAAGTCGCTGGCGATCGGTAATCCGGCCGACGGCCCGTACGTGTTGGACGTGGTGCGGCGTACGGGCGGCGCCGTGGCCGACGTGGACGACACGACGGTCGCCGCGAGCATCGAGCGCCTGGCCCGCGCCGAGGGCATCTTCGCCGAGACGGCCGGTGGCGTGACGGTCGGAGTGACGGCGCTGCTGGTCGCCGACGGGCGGCTCGACCCGGACCTGGAGACGGTGGTCATCAACTCCGGCGACGGGCTGAAGACCCTGGACGCGGTGGTCGACCGAGTGGGCCCGACGACGACCATCCCGCCCCGCTACGAGGCGTTCACCGCGTTCTGGCAGGATCGTCGCCCGTGACCGCGCGGAGCGCGGCGGGGGGTCGCAGGGGGGTCGTCCCCCCCGGAAGGAGGCACGCATGAGCGCGACCGTCCGGATCCCGACCATCCTGCGCACCTACACCGCGGGGACCGGCGAGGTGAGCGCCGACGGGGCGACGCTGCGTGCGGTGCTCGACGACCTCGAGGCCAACCACCCGGGCATCCGCGGGCGGATCGTCGACGAGCAGGGCGCCCTGCGCCGCTTCGTCAATGTCTACGTGGGCGACGACGACGTCCGGTTCATCGGTGGCCTCGACGCCGAGATCGCCGACGGCACCCGCATCTCGATCATCCCCGCCGTCGCCGGCGGCTGACCGCCTCGGCCGGCCGCTCGAGACCGGGCGTCACCACACGGTCGGTGACCCAGGTCTCGACCAGGTCGCTGAACAGCCGGGGGTGCTCCGCGTTCCAGGCGTGGTGCGAGTCGCGGGCCACGGCGACGGTCGCTCCGGCCGCGGCGAACGTTCCCAGGTCCTGGCGGATCGACAACAGGTCGTGGTCGGCGGCGACTGCCAGGATTCGGTCGGCGTGGGCACTCATCGCTGCGGGCAGCCGGAAGGGAATGAGCTCGTCGTAGATCCTGCGGGTCGTGGCCGCCGACAGCACCCGTGCGTCACCCGCCATGGCGTCGGCCGCCTCGCGCGGCACCCGCATGGCGGCTGCGGACAGCCGGGTCAGCCGGGGCGATCGCATCACCGTCGACCCGACCCGGGTGAGCAGCCGGTACCGCCAGGCGGGTTGCAACGGCTCAGCCGTGATGCCGCTGACGACGAGACTGTCGACGACGGCCGGCTGCCGGGCGGTCAGGGTGACCGCGACGTAGCCCCCGAGGGAGAGTCCCACCACGTGGGCCCGACCGGCCGGAGTCGCCCGGATGACGTCGGCCACCAGGGCCGCGCTGTCGGCGAACGACCGCCAGGGCACCTGGTGGCTGGCGCCGTTGCCCGGCAGGTCGATGGTGATGCAGGAGAACCGGCCCATCAGCTGCTGCACCTGGTCGGCCCACATCCAGCTGCTGACGCCGAGTCCGTGCAGGAATACGATCGCCGGGCTGACCGGGTCGCCGCTGACCTCCACCCGCAGCGGCATCAGCCGGCCGCCTGCGGTGCGGGGATGAAGCAGGACGCGAGGTGGTAGCGGCGGCGGTGAGGTGCCGGGGGAAGGGCGAGCACCTCCTCGACGAGAGACCCGAGGCGGGCCGCGAAATCCCGACGTTCGGCTGCGGACAGGTTCACGACGGTCCGGTTGGCCGCGAGCCCGTCGGCGCTGGGGACGGCACCGGCGGAGCCGATGTACGCGGCGAACGAGTCGACCAGCGATGCCGCGAAGACAGCGAACAGCCGCTGCGCCTCGACTCCCGGGAGGGTGTCGATGTCCTCCGGGTGGATCCGGTCGGCGCCGGCCGCCACGCGGTACACCCGCTCGCTCGGCCCGCGCGCCGCCCGTTCGCTGACCTGCTCGAGAACGCCGCCGTCGACCAGGGTGGAGACCTGCCGGTACAGCGTCGCCTGGGGGACGTCGGGCAGCGCGTCGGCCAGCTCACGGACGGTCCGCTCCCGACCGGTGAACTCACTCACGATCCGGATCCGGACCGGGTGCAGCAGCACGTCCGGTCGAGTGCGATCGATATTATCATTCATGAGAATACTGTAGGCCGAAACCGTTGAGTTGCGCCACCGGGTTGGGTTCGGAGCCGTCGCAACTGACCGGCTTCCGGGTGCGGGCGACCACGGTGGGTTGATCAGAGGGCGGCGCGGGTTATGAGGGTGGACACCGCGTTGGCGGCGACCAGGAAGCCGAGGATGCCGACGATCCAGGCGGTGGCGCCGCCGGTCTGCCGCTCCAGCCAGACCTCGAGGCGGCGCAGCCTCGGCTCGATCCGGGTCCCGGCCGCCCGGCGCAGGCCGAAGAGCACCAGCGCCGGGGCGACCATCACCACGACATAGCCGGCCAGGATCACAACCTGGGTCCACTGCGGCAGGGCCGCGGCCACCAGGATGCCGACGGCGGCGAGGTAGGGAAGCATCGAGGCGACCTCGACCAGGCCGGCCAGCAGGGCGATGCCGATCACGGTCGGGACCGTCGCGTCCGGGCCCAGCGCCACGCGCCGCCAGGCCCCCGGCTCCTTCGGCGGCAGGCCGCGTCGGGCCCGCCGCTTGGCCACCACCGTCGGGTCGATGACGAAGGACAGCACGACGAGCACGACCCCGAGGACGAGCTGCCCGACCTGCGCCGGGGTCGTCTGCAGCGCCGGGCCGATCGCCGCGATCGCGGCCCGGGCGCCGGCCAGCAGAGCCACGCCGACCCCGAAGTAGAAGACGGCGATGGTGAGCAGGTAGACGACCAGGTTCCGGGTCCGCACCTGGGGCGCCAGCAGCATCATCAGCGGCAGCACCAGCGTGCCGAAGCTCGTCGAGTCGACCAGGGCCAGGCCGGCGAGTCCGGCCAGGGCGGCGGCGGTCATGAAGGTTCTCCTCCCGTTTTGACACGACTGTGCGATTACCATGGCAACACGATCGTGTTATAAAAGCAAGGTGCCCAAGACCGTGGACCGCGACGAGCGCCGCCGGTCGATCGCCCAGGCGACCTGGCGGGTGATCAGCCGCGACGGCGTACGGGCGGCGTCGGTCCGGGCTGTCGCCACCGAGGCCGGCCTGTCGACCGGCAGCATGCGGCACTACTTCGACGACCACCCCTCGCTGCTGCTGTTCGCCGCCCGGCACTCCCTGGAGCTGATGGCCCAGCGGGTCTTCGCCCACCTGGCCGCGCCCGACGCCGAACCGCGTACGGCGGTCCGGGCGGTGCTGGAGGAGCTGTTGCCGCTGGACGCCCAGCGGACCGCGGAGAGCACCGTCTACTTCGGGCTGGTCGGCCTGGCCCGGGTCACACCGGAGCACACCGAGTTCCGGGAGGTGATGTTCGCCCAGGGCCGGCGGCTCTTCCGGCTGCTGGTCAGCTGGCTCGCCGGGGGAGACCGACCGACCCCGGAGCTGCTGATGACCGACCCGGCCGCCGGGGCGACCCCGCTCGCCGACCCGCGGCTGGAGGACCGGGCCCGCTCGCTGCAGGTCCTGGTCGACGGACTCGCGGTCTCGGGGCTGATCACGCCGACCCAGATGGACCCCGCTGAGCTGCGGAGCATCCTGGCGGCCGAGCTCGCCCGGCTGACCGGTGAGCTCGAGCCGGCCGGGGTGTCGGGTTCGCGGTCCGGCGGCCGGGGTTGAGAGACTGACCCTTCTGCCCGACGCCGACCGAGAACGTGGTGAACCTTGATCGACGCGATGCCCCTTCGGGCCTGGCAGGCCGAAGCCATCGAGAAGTACGAGTCCGCAGCGCCGTCCGACTACCTGGTGACCGCGACCCCGGGCGCGGGGAAGACGACCTTCGGTCTGGCCCTGGCTTCCCGGCTCCGGGCCGCCCGGGTGGTCGACCGCGTCATCGTGGTCGCGCCGACCGACCACCTGCGCACCCAGTGGGCCGACGCCGCCGTCCGGATGGGCCTGCTGCTGGACCCCAACCTGACCAACGGGGTCGGCCGGATCCGGGACGGGGCCCACGGCTACGTCACGACGTACGCGCAGGTGGCGGGGAAGCCGCTGCTGCACCGCAGCCGGACCGAGCAGAAGAAGGCGCTGGTCATCCTTGACGAGGTGCACCACGCCGGCGACTCGCTGTCCTGGGGCGACGCGGTCTACGAGGCGTTCGAGCCGGCCCGCCGCCGGCTCAGCCTGACCGGGACGCCGTTCCGCACCAACCCCAACGAGCGCATCCCCTTCGTCACGTACGCGGCCGCCGGTCCCGGCGAGGTGGTCAGCGAGGCCGACTACACCTATGGCTACCGCGAGGCCCTGGCCGACGGAGTCGTCCGGCCCGTGGTCTTCGCCGCGTACGCGGGGACGAGCCGGTGGATGAACTCCGCCGGCGAGGTGCTGGCCGCCGACCTCGGCGAGGGGTCGACCCGGGCGCTGGAGGACGCGGCCTGGCGGACCGCCCTCAACCCGGCCGGCGCCTGGGTGCCGCACGTGCTCGCGGCCATCGACGACCGGGTGACCCATCTGCGGGCGACCGGGATGCCCGACGCCGGCGGGCTGATCCTGGCCTCGGACCAGGAGGCGGCGCGCGCGTACGCCGACCTGGCCCGCAAGATCACCGGCGAGAAGGCGGTGCTGATCCTCAGCGACGACCCCAAGGCGAGCAAGAAGATCAGCGAGTTCGAGCAGGGCTCCCACCGGCTCGCGGTCTGCGTGCGGATGGTGTCGGAGGGCGTCGACATCCCGCGGGCGGCGGTGCTCGGCTTCCTCACCTCCTACCGGACGCCGCTGTTCTTCGCCCAGGCCGTCGGTCGGGTCGTCCGGGCCCGCAGCCCGCAGGAGACCGCGACCGTCTTCCTGCCCGCGGTGCGGCCGCTGCTCAGCCTGGCCGCGACGCTGGAGGAGCAGCGCAACCACGTCGTGCGGATCCCGGGCGCGGCCAGCGACGACCTGGACGCGCTCGAGCCGATCGAGGACCGGGAGCCCAACCAGAGCGGGGAGTTCACGCCGCTGACGGCCGAGGCCGAGTTCGGGCACGTGCTGCATGCGGGGCGGGCGGTCCCTGCCGAGCTGCGGCCGCCGGACGCGGAGGCCGACGACTACCTGGGGTTGCCCGGGCTGCTCAGCCCGGAGCAGACGGCCACGTTGCTGGCCTCGCGTGACGTCGAGCTGCGCCGGCGGACGTCCGGGCTCCTCGACGCCGCGGGTCTGGAGGAGACCGAGGCGCCGTCGTCCTGGCGTGAGGTGGAGGCGTTGCGCAAGGAGATCAACCGGCTGGTGGCCCAGGTCGCCGCCCGGACCGGGCGCAAGCACGCCGACGTGCACGTGGAGGTCCGCCTGGCTGTCCCCGGACCCCGGACCGCATCGGCCTCGGCGGAGGTGCTGGTGGCCCGCCGCGACCACCTGCTGAGCCAGGTCAGGTGACCGCGTCCAGGATGGCCTCGATGGTGGCCCGCTCCAGCGGGTCGGCCAGGAACTCGTCGGCGGCGACGTGGGCCCGGGACCGGTCGGCGGTGGAGGTCGCCGGGTCCAGCCAGCGGCGCAGCTGCATCGCCCCGATGTGGTGCAGCTGGGCGATCAGGACCGAGAAGTCGGCCGGCGTCCGCACCCGGCCGGGACCGCCGGCCTCGCGGTAGGCCGCGTCCAGGCCGGCGAGGCGCGCCGGGCTGGTGCGGGCGAATTCGAACAGCACCATGGCCAGCTCGCGGCTCGGGTCGCCCGGGCCGCAGTTGTCCCAGTCGAGCAGGCACAGCCCACCGCCGGGGGTCGGGCGCAGGTTGTCCGCCCACAGGTCCAGGTGGCAGGTCTGCACCTCGGCCATCGGGGTGAGCAGCCGCTCCAGGGCGACCAGCTCGTCGCGCTGGGCCGCCAGCCGGTCCAGGAACGGGGCGCGCTGCCGGCGGGCCTCGGCCAGGATCTCGTCCCACCCGTCCGCGCCGACCCCGTCGGTGTACCAGGGGTCGGGGCGCTCGTGAACCGGGCGGACCGTCCGGTGCAGGGCCGCGATCACGATGCCGACCCGGGTCGGGTCGGTCAGCGGGTCCGGGTCGAGGACATCCACCCAGGACTGCACCCGGATCACGGTGTCGCCGACCAGGTGGCCGTACGCGCCCCCGCGCGTGGCCATGGCCAGCGGCGTCGGCACCCCGTGCTGTCGGGCCAGGTTCTGGAACTCACCCGCGCGGTGCGCGTCGACCTCGGCGAACATGGCGAACGAGCGCTTGACCGCCCAGACTCCCCGGTCGGTCTGCAACCGCCACACCTCGCCCTGCTCACCGCGGGCCACCGGTCCCGTGAACCCGAGCACCGAGCCGAGGTCGTACGCGTCCGCGATCGGTGCGGCGGACGCCGCGAGCACGGTCACACCCGGCTCCGGTCGAGGTCGCGGGTGACGGTGAGGATGCCGTCCAGGGTGGACCGGGTGAGCGGGTCGTCGAGGAACGGGTCGACGCCGGACCGGGCCGCGGCCCCGTCCTCCGCGGACGGGTCCAACCAGCGCCGCAGGTCCCGCGCGGCGCTGTGGCCGAGCACGGCGATCAGGATCGAGAAGTCGGACGGCGCGCGGACGCGGCCGGGCCCGCCCGCGGCCTGGTAAGCGCCGTAGAGCTGCGCCACCCGGTCCGGGCTGGTGTGGGCGTACTCGAACAGCACCAGCGCCAGCTCCCGGCTCGGGTCCCCGGGGCCGCAGTTGTCCCAGTCGAGGATGGTGAGCCCACCGTCGGCCGTACGCCGGATGTTGTCGGCCCACAGGTCCAGGTGGCAGGTCTGCACGGGAGCCATGGGGGTCAGCAGGGCCTCGAGCGCGAGCAGCTCGGCGCGATAGTCCGCCAGCCGCTCGGCGAACGGCGCCCGCTGTCGCCGGGCCTCGGCGAGGAGCTCGTCCCAGCCGTCGGTCCCGACCGGCTCGGTGCACCAGGGGTCCATCCCGCCGTCGGCCGGTCGGACGGCCCGGTGCAGCGCGGCGACCGCGGTGCCCACGGTCGCCGGGTCGACCATAGAGCTGGGACCGAGCAGCTCGACCCCCCAGTTCACCCCGACCACGGTGCTGCCGACCGGGTGCCCGTACCGCCCGTCACGGTCGGGCACTGCGGCCGGGGTCGGGACGCCCTGCGCCCGGGCCAGGCTCTGGAACTCACCCGCGCGCTGCGCGTCGGCCGGCGCGAAGTCGGCGTACGAGCGCTTGACCGCCCAGACGCCGCGCTCGGTGTGCAGCCGCCACACCTCGCCCTGCATGCCGTGGGCGATGGGGCCCGTGAAGTCGAGGACCGGACCGAGGGCGTACGCCGTGGCGATGAGGTCGGCGTACGCGGCGAGCACCCGGCCACTCTGCCGCGAAGGGCCCGGGAATGGCCAACGGGTATCGGGACCGCGGCCTCGGCGCCGCGTACGGTGTCGCCCATGTCGTTGATCTCGGCGAGCTCCGTGGTGTCCGTCGTGCTGTTCGTCGTCGTGTCGCTGGTCGCGACGATCCTGGTCGGGATGCTCACCCGGGGGCGGGTCCGGGC
>CAXTVE010000065.1:9515-11871 GCA_964247485.1 uncultured Propionibacteriaceae bacterium | reverse complement strand
GGGCGTCTCCGGGTCGGTTGCCGCGCGGCGGCTCCGGCTGGCCCGGCGGGCGGGGGCCGGTGCGGCCAGCCCGACCGGTTCCCGGCTGCTGGAGTCCGACCTGCCCGCGACGCCGGCGAGCCGACGGGCCGAGGCGGCGCCGACCAACGGGGCCCCGTTGCTGGAGGCGCGCGGAGTCAACATGCGGTTCGGCGGCATCACCGCGCTGGACGGTGCTTCGCTGACCGTGCCGTACGGGTCGGTGACCGCCCTGATCGGTCCGAACGGGTCCGGCAAGACGACCCTGTTCAATGTCATCGACGGCAGCTATCCGGCCACCTCGGGTGAGGTGGCGCTCGCCGGGCGCTCGCTGAGGCGGCTGAACCCGACCCGACGTGCCTTCGCCGGGATCGCCCGCACCTACCAGCTGCCCCGGCTCTTCCCGGGCCTGACGGTGCTGGAGAACGTGGTCGCCGTCAACAGCGACTTCAGCCTGGCCAGGCTCGCGCGGTCGGCGGTCTCCGGGCACGAGGCGGCCCGAGCCGGAGAGCTGCTCGACTTCGTCGGCATGGGTGAGTACGTCTCCGCCCGGGCCACCGCCCTCTCCTACGGCCAGCGCAAGCTCGTCGAGCTCGCCCAGGTGCTGATGCTGGACCCGGCCGTGATCCTGCTCGACGAGCCGGCCGCCGGTATCAACCCGACGTTGCTCCGGCGGCTCGGCCGGCTCATCCGCGCTCTCAACGAATCCGGCCGGACCTTCGTCATCGTGGAGCACGACATGCACTTCGTGCTGACCCTGGCCGACCGCGCCGTGGTGCTGGCCCGTGGCCAGGTGATCGCGGCCGGCGACCCGCAGACCGTCAGCAGCGATCCCGCGGTGCTCGATGCCTATCTGGGTGACGACTTCGTGCTAGAGACCCAGCCGGCAGGCAGCCCGACATGATCGAGCTCGACGACGTCCGAGCCGGTTACGGCGGTGGCGACGTGCTGCAGGGAGTCTCGCTGACCGTACGGCCCGGCAGCATCACCTGCATCGTCGGTCCGAACGGCGCCGGCAAGTCCACGGTGCTGCGCTGCATCAGCGGGCTGCTGCGGGCGCGTACCGGGTCGGTCCGGCTGGACGGGCAGGCGATCCACACCCTGCCACCGGCGGCCGTTCTCGCGGCCGGGGTGGTGCAGGTCCCGCAGTCCGACGGGCTGTTCGCCACCCTGACGGTCCGCGACAACATGCTGCTGGGGGGCTACGTCCTCCGACGGAGCAAGCGCGTGCTGCGGCGACGACTGGACGAGCTGGCCGAGGCCTTCCCGATCGTCGCGGAGCGGAGCCGGGACCTGGCGGGTGACCTGTCCGGCGGACAGCGCCGGATCGTGGAGTTCGCCCGCGCCTTGGTCACCGAGCCCAAGGTGGTGCTGCTCGACGAGCCGACGCTGGGCCTGGACCCGAAGACCTGCGAGGTGGTCTTCCAGACGACCCAGACCATCAATCGGCTCGGCGCGACCGTGCTGATGGTGGAGCAGAACGTCCGGTTCGGGCTCCAGCTCGCCACCGACGGCGTGGTCATGGAACGCGGGCGAGTCCTGCTGGCGGAGCCGGCCCGCGACCTGTTGGCCCGTCCGGACATGGCGGCCATGTTCTTCGGCGCGGGCGCCGCGACCGCAGAGCAGGAGGCGCGATGACCGAGCTCCGGGTCTCCGAGTCCACGGCCGAACCTGCCGGACTTCTTGACCGAGCCCGCGTACGCCGAGATCGACTGAGCACGCCGTGACCCAGGCTGTCCCGGAACCGGGCAACGACTTCCTGACCCGACTCGCGGCCGGCGAGCCGACTTTCCAGCTGGGTATCCGCAACGCCCGCACCACCGACACGGTCCGCATCGCGCAGTCCTCGGGGCATCACGCGATCCTGGTGGACCTGGAGCACTCCACCATGTCGATCGACGTGGCGGCCGCGCTGTGCGCCGCGGCCTCCGATCTCGGGTTGACGCCGTTCGTCCGCACCCCGGAGCGGGAGTACGGCGTGATCGGTCGGCTGCTCGACGGCGGCGCGCAGGGGATCGTGGCCCCCCGGATCGAGACGGTCGACCAGGCGCGGACCGTGGTGGGCGCTTGCCGGTTCCCGCCCCGCGGTCAGCGCTCCCAGCTGGCGGCCGTGCCGCTGACCGGGATGAGGCCCGTGCCGGCCGCGGAGCTCAACCCCCGGCTGGACGCGGCGACCATCGTGCAGATCCTGCTGGAGACCCCGGCGGGCATCGCCGCCGCCGATGCCATCGCCGCCGTCGACGGGGTCGACATGATCGCCATCGGGGCCAACGACCTGACCGCCGAGCTGGGGGTGCCCGGCCGGTACGACCACCCGCTGGTCCGCGCGGCGGTGGAG
>CAXTVE010000065.1:0-9505 GCA_964247485.1 uncultured Propionibacteriaceae bacterium | reverse complement strand
GGGCCGGGCGGGTAAGCCCCCGCGGTGGGGGGGGGGGGGGTGGCACCAGGCCGCGCAGGCCTGCCGCCGCCACGGCAAGCTGCTGATGCTGGCCGGTATCAGCGACCGCGCCCTGCACGCGTCGCTCTCGGAGCTCGGGGTGTGCCCACTCCATCTGACCGGGATGGACACCGACCTGCTCTACCACGCGGCCCGGGCCCGCGTGGACGCACTGACCCAGCCTCAGGAGGCTTCCCGGCGATGACCACCGCTCCCTTGCAGACCCTGCCGATGCGGCCCGCCGAGACAAACACCCGGCCGTCCTTCGCGGTGCCGGCCGGCAGCTGCGACGCGCACTTCCACGTCTTCGAGCCGGGCTACGCCCACGTGCCCGAACCCCTCTACACCTTTCCCGACGCCACCCTGGACGCCTATCTGGCGCTGCTCGAGGTGCTGGGGATCGAGCGCATGGTGCTGGTCCAGCCGACCTTCTACGGGACGGACAACGCGCTGGCCCTGGAGGTGTTGCGCCGGGTGGGTCCGCGGTGCCGGGCGGTGGTCCGGGTGGAAGAGGAGGTCAGCGACGCCGAGCTGGACCGCTACCACGACCTCGGCGTACGAGCGGTCCGGCTCGACCTGTTCGCCCGGGCCGGCCAGTCCACGCCCGCCATCGTCGACCACATCCGTCGAATGGCCGCCCGGATCCGGGGCCGCGGTTGGCACCTGCAGTTCTACACACCCGGCACCGTGGTGCGGGACCTGCTGCCGTTCCTGGCGACGTTCGAGACGCGGTTCGTCATCGACCACATGGGCTACATGAAGCCCGACGACGGGCTGACGACGGTGGACTCCGACCGGCTGCTCGAGCTGCTGCGCGACAACGAGAACTGCTGGATCAAGCTTTCCGGGGCGTACCGGATCGTCAAGGACCGCCCGCTGTCCACGGTCGGTGAGCTCGGTCGGGCCCTCGTGGCCACTCGGGCCGACCACCTGCTCTGGGGGTCGGACTGGCCACACCTGCCCAACGGGCAGCGGGATACCGGCGAGCTGCTCCAGCTGCTCGCTGACTGGGCGCCGGACCCGGCGGACCGTCGAACGATCCTGGTGGAATCGGCTCACCAGCTGTTCTGGTAGGGGTGCCGCCGGCAGTTGCGCCTTGGCCATGAACCGCCTGGGTGCCGGAGTCGTCGCTGGTCTGCAGCAGCGCGCCAGCCCGGCCTGAGCCCCGTGGGTACGCAACTCCACTGCTCCGGTGACGAGCCGGACCGCTCCGGTTGGAGCACGGATGGGACCGGTGCTAGAGATGGTTCATGAAGGACTGGCGACCGGCGTCGGCCGGTCTGGTCATCCCGACAGGGTCATCGGCTGCAGGCAGGGGGACGCAGGCGAGCTCTCGCTGCCGCGGCCGTGTCACCCGTGACGGCGCGGCCGACATCGTCACCCGGTGATGACGTGAGTGCGGAATCGACGGTCGCGTGGACCAGCGGCCGCTGGACGACCCCGCCCGCGTCGGTCGCTGAGGCCGACGGCGATCTTCTCGTCGAGGCGGTCGAGGGGAGCGACGCCTGGCGTAGCACCGCGTACGGGTTCGTCCACGACACGGCGCACGCCCTCCTCGCGCCGCTCGAGGTCGACGAGGCCGTCGAGGTCACCTTCACCGCCGCGTTCTCCGACCAGTTCGACCAGGCCGGGGTGTTCGTCCGGGCAAGCGACGAGGCCTGGGTCAAGGCCGGGCTGGAGTACGCCGACGGGGTTCTCGCCGCGGGTGCGGTGGTCACCGACGGTGTGTCCGACTGGTCGGTCGGCGCCGTGCCGGGGTGGTTGGGCCGTCGCGTCACCGTCCGGGTCAGCCGCTTCCACGACGCTGTCGTCGTCCGGGCCGGACCGGTCGCTGAACCCCTCCGCCTGCTCCGGGTGGCCCCGTTCCCGGTCGACGAGCCCTTGCAGGCCGGTCCGTTCGTCTGCGCCCCGACGCGCGGTGGCCTGGTGGTCCGCTTCCACGCCTGGCGGAGGGTGCCGCCGGACGTCGCGTTGCACTGACGCGGCTCAACGGAGGAGGCGGACGTCGAGGGTCTCCTCGACCGCTCGGCCGTCCGCGGTGGGCCGAACCCGGTACGCCTGGGCGCCCGGCCGCTCGGTGAGCGCCTCGGCGAGCTCGGTGCCGCGGTAGAGCAGGCCGGCACCGTCGTCGGTGGCGAAACCGGCGGGCAGCGTGCCGTCGGCGACCAGGGACTGGAACAGCGGTCGGCGTCCGGGCTCGCTGTCGTAGTGGACGCCGTTGGACCAGGGCAGGAGGGCGAGCCCGTTCGTCACCGGCTGGAGCGGCGGGCCGAAGGAGTCGGTGGTGCCGCCCGCGTGCCAGCAGATGGACCCCGCCGAGACGCCGGTGAGCACGACGCCGGCCTGCCAGGCCTCGCGGAGCACCAGATCGAGCCCGTGCAGCCGCCACAGGGCGAGCAGTCCGGCGACGCTGCCACCCCAGACCCAGATCACGTCCTGGCCCAGCAGGTGCTCACGCGCATCCGCGATGTTGGGCATCGGGAGGAGGGACAGGTGGCTGCCGATCCAGCCCTGCCGCCACGCGTTGTCGTAGAAGGTGGTGATCAGCCGGCGGTCGTCGTTGCTGGCCGTGGCCAGGAAGCAGACCCGCGGGGCCCGACCGGCGATACCGGCGAGCTCCACGGCGTGCCGGGTCAGCGGCCCCACCTCCCACTCGAGGCGGTCCGAGTCCACGAAGCCGCCGGACGTGGCCAGGATCGTCGGTACCGGCACGCCCGAGACGCTAGACATCGCCGGTCCGTCGACCGACGACCGACCCCCGCGGGCGCAGCCGCGCGGCGCCCCACGCGTTCAGGCCGCCGCCCCAGATCGCCGCCATCACCGCGAACTGGAGCCAGGACGCCGACGTCATCCCGCCCCCCAGCAGCCGGCGGACCGACTCGTAAGGGGTCAGCCAGCCGCGCGCCGGCTCGAGGGCAGCGGTCGACCCGAGCAGGAGCCACAGGCCGAGCGGGAGGACGATGGTCGCCAGGAACGCGAGCACCCGGGAGCGGATCAGCAGCCCCAGGCCGGACCCGGTGAGCAGGGCGACCCCCTGCACGAGCAGGCTGCCCAGGGTCAGCCGGCCCCACGGGGTCAGCCCCCCGCCCGCCAGCGCCACGGCGACCACGCTGATCAGGACTCCCGCCAGCGCCAGACCGGCGGCGACCACGAGCCCCGCGAGGAGGGTGGGCCCGACCGTGCCACCGGACCGGGTCCGCCGCAGGTCGTCCACCAGCACGATGCCCACCAGTGGCGTCAGGATCGACACCGCGCTCTGCACGGGACCGAGCACGAGCAGCAGGGTGCGTTCCGCCGGCGGGGCCGACGCCGGGATGGTCGCGGCGACCCCCACCCCCAGCAGGACCGCGCCGAGGATCAGCAGCCGCCGCGGCCAGGAGCCGACGGCCCGGCGGAGCCCGTCCCGCACCTCGTCGACCATGGTCCGCCCGACGCTAGTAGCGTCTCGCCCCGTGGAGCAACCGCGACGGGTCGTGATCACGGGCGCGGCCGGGCGGATCGGGCGGGCGGTGTCCGCCGCGCTGGCCGACCGCTGGGAGCTGATCCAGCTCGATCTCGCCGAGGCCCCGGGCGTACGCCGTCTCGACGTCACCGACGGCGCCGCCTGTCGGCAGGCGTTCACCGACGCCGACGCCGTGGTCCACCTCGCTGCGGACCCCAGCCCGGCCGCCACCTGGGACACCCTTCTTCCCGCCAACATCGAGGGCCCCTACCAGGTCGCTAAGGCGGCTGCGGACTGCGGCGTACGCCGGCTCGTCCTGGCCAGCAGCCTGCACGCCGTGTCCGGCGACCCGGAGGGCCGGCAGCGCCGGGCCACCGACCCGCCGCGGCCGGCCAACCTCTACGGCGCGACCAAGGCGTGGGCCGAGGCCCTCGGCGCGGCCATCGCCGCCACGTCGGGCACCACCGTGGTCGCCCTGCGCATCGGCTACTTCGCCGAGACGCCGCCGCGGGCGGGCGAGCAGGACGCCGGGGAGTGGGCGGCGTGGCTGAGCGCGGGGGACGCCGTCGACCTGGTCCGGGCCGCGGTCGAGTCCGGCGATGTCCGCGGGTTCGTCGTCGCCAACGGCGTCTCGAACAACACCCACCGCGCGGCCGACCTCACCGAGGCGCTCGACCTCGGCTACCGGCCGTCCGACGACGCCTGGGCCACCCGCCGTCCACCGGGCGGCCGCGAGCAGTCCGACAGCGAGGAGTAAGCAGGCTCCATGACCCAGCTCGCGAGCATGGGCGGCGACACCGCCGCCGACACCGACACCGACGGCGCCGGCGAGACCGTCGCGCCCACCGCGTACGCGCTCGGCGACGCTCCCGGCCCGCTCGACGCCGAGGCGTTGCGCCGCCTCGACGCCTGGTGGCGCGCGGCCAACTACCTCTCCGTCGGACAGATCTACCTCAAGGCCAACCCGCTGCTCCGGGAGCCGCTGGTCCCGGAGCAGATCAAGCCACGGCTGCTCGGTCACTTCGGCACCGTGCCCGGGCTCAACCTGGTCTACGCCCACGCCAACCGGCTGATCCTCGAGCGCGACCTGAACGCGCTCTTCGTCGCCGGCCCGGGCCACGGCGGTCCCGGGCCCAACGCGTGCGCCTGGCTGGAGGGCACCTACTCCGAGCTGTTCAGCCACGTCACCCCGGACGAGCCGGGCCTGGCCGCCTTCTTCGCCCAGTTCTCCTACCCCGGCGGCGTGCCCAGCCACTGCGCCCCGGAGACACCCGGCTCGTTCCACGAGGGCGGCGAGCTCGGCTACTCGCTGCTGCACGCGTTCGGGGCGGCCCTGGACTCCCCGGACCTGACGGTGTTCTGCGTGGTCGGCGACGGCGAGGCGGAGACCGGGCCGCTGGCGGGGAGCTGGCACGCCGCCAAGTTCCTCGACCCGCAGCGGGACGGCGCCGTGCTGCCGATCCTCGCCCTGAACGAGTACAAGATCGCCAACCCGACGCTGCTCGCCCGGATCCCGGCCGAGGAGCTGCAGACGCTGATGCGCGGCTACGGCTACGAGCCGCACCTGGTCGCGGGGGACGACCCGACCCAGGTGCACCAGGCGATGGCCGAGACGATGAGCGCCTGCCTGGACCAGCTCGCCGCGATCAAGGCGGGGGAGAGGCCGGCCCGCTGGCCCATGATCGTGCTGCGGACGCCGAAGGGCTGGACCGGCCCGCCGCTGGTCGACGGCCAGCGGGTCGAGGGCACCTTCCGGGCCCACCAGGTCCCGCTGCCCAACGCCCGGGGCGATGCCGAGCACCGACAGGTGCTCGAGTCCTGGCTGCGCTCCTACCGGCCGGAGGAGCTGTTCGATGCCGCCGGCGCGCTGGTGGCCGAGCTGCGCGAGCTGAGCCCGACCGGGGAGCGGCGGATGAGCGCGAACCCGGTGGCCAACGGCGGCCGGCTGACCCACGACCTGCGGCTGCCGGACTGGCGGGAGTTCGGCGTGGCGGTGGACCGGCCCGGCGCGACCTCGCACGAGGCCACCCGGGTGCTGGGTGGCTGGTTGCGTGAGGTGACCCGCCGCAACCCCGACGCCTACCTGACCTTCGCGCCCGACGAGCTGGCCAGCAACCGGCTGCAGGACATCCTCGACGTCACCGGGCGTCGCTGGGGGATCGAGATCGACGACCGCGACGAACGGCTGGATCCGCAGGGCCGGGCGATCGAGGTGCTCAGCGAGCACATGTGCCAGGGGCTGCTCGAGGGCTATCTGCTGACCGGGCGGCACGGCCTGTTCACCTGCTACGAGGCGTTCATCCACATCGTCGACTCGATGTTCAACCAGCACGCCAAGTGGCTCTCGGCCAGTTCCGCCGTGCCCTGGCGGCGGCCGATCCCGAGCCTGAACTACCTGCTGTCCTCCCACGTCTGGCGGCAGGACCACAACGGCTTCACCCATCAGGACCCGGGCTTCCTCGACGTGGTGCTGAACAAGAAGCCGGAGATCGTCCGGGTCTACCTGCCGCCGGACGCCAACACGCTGCTGTCCACCGTCGACCACTGCCTGCGCTCCCGGCACTACGTCAACGTCGTCGTCGCCGGCAAGCAGCCGCAGGCCGACTGGCTGAGCGTGGAGGACGCGGCGCTGCACTGCACGCGCGGGGTCGGCATCTGGGAGTGGGCGGGCAACGGCGACGTGACCGGGTCGGTGCCCGACGTCGTCTTGGCCTGCGCCGGTGAGATCCCGACCCTGGAGACGCTGGCCGCGGCGGCGATCCTGCGCGAGCGGCTGCCCGACCTGCGCGTCCGCGTGGTCAACGTCGTCGACCTGATGCGGCTGCTGCCCGAGGCCGAGCACCCGCACGGGTTGTCCGATGCCGAGTTCGACACCCTCTTCACCCGGACCCAGCCGGTGATCTTCGCCTTCCACGGCTACCCGTGGCTGGTGCACAGGCTGACCTACCGGCGCACCAACCACGCCGGTCTGCACGTCCGCGGCTACAAGGAGAACGGGACGACCACCACGCCGTTCGACATGGTTATGCTGAACGACCTCGACCGCTACCACCTGGTCATCGACGTGATCGACCGGGTCGAGGGGCTCGGGACCCGGGCGGCCGGGCTGCGACAGGAGATGGCCGATGCGCGGGTTCGGGCCCGGACCTACACCCGCGAGGAGGGTACCGACCTGCCCGAGGTGGCCGGCTGGACCTGGCCGGGCTGACGCCGGGGGGTCCGGGCGACCACGGCGTCGAGGGTCAGGGTCACGCCGACCAGGACCACCGCCCCGGTGATCATCCAGGCGGCGGTGCCCACGCCGACCTCCCGGCTCACCCAGCCGAACACCAGGGCGATGGGCAGAAAGGTGATCCACGCGAGGGCGCTGGTGCCCGAGGCCACGCCCGCCCGCACGGTCGAGGGCACCGCGTCGTGCAGCCGCCGGGCGACGTGGATGCTCAGGGCGACGGCGACCAGCACCAGCAGCACCTGCGCGGCGGCGACCACCAGGAGGTTGCGGGTCACCGTCAGGGCGACGGAGGCGAGGGCCATGGTCCCGGTCATCGCGGCCTGGACCGCCGGCCGGTCCATCGGCAACCGTCCGGCCAGCAGGCCACCCACGCCGAGGGTCGACACCAGGGCGGCCCAGAACGGGCCGTAGACGACCGGTGCGGCGGCCAGGGCGACGAGCCACAGCGGGCCGAACTCGAACACGACCTGGCTGATCACCGCCGTGAGCACGGTCAGCGCGACCACCGGCAGCAGGCGGCCGCGGCCGACCAGGGTGCGGTAGGTCACGGCGACCTGCTCGCGGACGGAGGTGCGCTCGGTCGCCTGGTGCAGCGTCGGCTCGACGAAGCGCAGCAGGGCCAGGATCGACAGCACCGAGAACGGCAGGGACAAGAAGTAGGTGGCCCGCGGGGACAGCAGTCCCGCCACCAGCCCGCCGGCCAGCGAGCTCACCACCAGGGCCGCGCTCTCGACCGCCCGGGCCCGCCCGATCAGCTGCTCGAAGAGCTCCCCGTCCCCGGTCTCGGTGAGCACGGTGTCGTAGACGATCGAGTCCGTGGTCCCGCTGTACATCGCGAAGTAGACCCCCAGCACCAACGCGCCGGCGATGTAGGTCGCCACGTGGTGGCTCAGGCCACCGATCAGCACGCTGACCAGCAGGGCCCCGTTCGCGATCATCAGCACACCGCGGCGGCTCCAGCGGTCGGCGAGCAGCCCGGACGGCACCTCGACGAACGGGACCAGCGCCGCGTACGCCGCGGCCATCAGCCCGACCGCAGCCGCGTCGAAGCCGATCTCGTTGAGGAAGAGCTTCTCGACCGGCGTCCAGAGCATGAAGCCCTGCAGGCCGGCGGAGAGGTACAGCGGCCGGAGGCGGCGGTTCAGCCGGGAAGGCGAGGTGTGCATACTCCTGCAGTGGCGGGATGACCGTCGAGCGTTACGCGCTGCGGCGGAAAACCTCGAGCAGGGCGGCCCGCGCCTCCGGGGTCAGGGTGCCGGTCTCGTCCGCCGGCCGCTCGCCGAGGGTGCGGATCGCTCGTCGGTACTGCTCGACGTACTCGTTGCACCCGTCGCAGCCCTCCAGGTGCTCGACCAGGTCCCGCTCCTCGTCGGCGGGCAGCGCGCCGTCCACGAGGTCGGTGACCAGCTCTACGACGTGGTCGCAGCGCAGCTCGTTCACGCCGGCACCTCCGCCATGTAGTCCTCCAGCCGCCGGCGGACGTGCGCCCGGGCCCGGTGCAGCAGGACCCGTTGGTTGGCCGCCGTGATGTCCAGTATCGAGCACACCTCCGCACCGTCGTACCCCTCGACGTCGCGCAGGGTGAGCACCACCCGTTGCCGCGCCGGCAGCTCGGCCAGCGCAGCGCCGGCGCGGTGCCGCAGCTCGGCGGCCAGCGCCGCGGCCTCCGGAGCGGGGCCGGGTCCCGGCCCCTCCCGCCAGTGTCCGGGGTAGGGCTCGTCCGGTCCCTGGAACCGCGACGGGTCCACGGTGGGTCCCGAGTCCTCCGGCGTCACGCTGCTCCACGGGACGGTGCGGCTCTCCTTGCCGCCCAGTCGCCGGGCCTTGTTGAGCAGGATCCGGAACACCCAGGTCTTCAGCGCGGCTCGGCCGGCGAACCCGGCCAGGCCCTCGACCACCGCAAGCCAGGTGTCCTGGACGGCCTCGGCGGCCAGGTCCGGAGTGGGTACGCAGCGCCGGGCCACCCGCAGCATGGCGGGCGACCAGGCGTCCAGGATCAGGGCGAACGCCGCCTCGTCTCCCGCCCGCAGCCGGTCGACGAGCTCATCCTCGGGCGGCACGGGTCCACGCTACGGCGCACGACCCGAGAGCGTCGGCGTGGATCAGCCGCCGCCCGTCTCGAGCAGGAACCGCCGGACGGCGTCGGTCCAGGGTCCGGGGGTCTCCCGGTACGGCAGGTGGCCGGCGCCGGGCAGGTCGACCCGGGTGACCCGGGGAACCAGGCGCGCGTACGTGTCGGCGATCAGCGGATCGGTGTAGTCGCACGCGCCGCGGACGACGAGCACCGGCGTCGGCAGGTCGGCGAGGTCGGCCAGGGTCACCGGCGACGGCCCCGGGTCGCGTTGCTGCGCCGCGTAGACGAAGAAGCCCACCCCGCCCGTGTCGAGTCCGGCGCCCAGGGCCGGGTCGCAGAACAGGGCCGGGGTCGTCCGCCGGTAGATCCGGGCGAAGCGGGCGTCCAGCTCGGCGTCGCCCACGACCCGGCGGGCCTGGCGCGGGGCCAGGCTCGCGAGCAGGTAGGTGAAGAGGGTCCGCGGCGTGGTCGCGGCGGCGTAGAGCGCGAGCCGGTCCCTCGCCCCCAGCCGGTCGGTCGGTTGCGGGGGCGGCAACGGCTCGGTGGCCATCAGCGGGGGACCGGGCGAGGTCAGCACGACGGCGGCGACCTGCTCGGGGTGCAGCGCGGCGTAGGCCAGAGCGAAACGGGCCCCCCAGGAATGCCCGATGAGCACCACCCGCGGTGCCCGGGTCGCCGCGACGACCGCACCGAGGTCGGCCAGGGCGCGCGCGTTGGT